>CBINDH010000031.1:0-14097 GCA_966249365.1 uncultured Xylanimonas sp.
TCAACCCACGGGTTTCGACGGGGCTCAACCCACGGGTTTCGACGGGGCTCAACCCACGGGTTTCGACGGGGCTCAACCCACGGGTTTCGACGGGGCTCAACCCACGGGTTTCGACGGGGCTCAACCCACGGGTTTCGACGGGGCTCAACCCACGGGTTTCGACGGGGCTCAACCCGCGGGTTTCGACGGGGCCCAACCGACGTCAGAGCTTGGTGACCGGGGAGTAGCGCAGCAGCAGGCGCTTGACGCCGTCGGAGCCGAAGTCGATCTTCGCGACCGCGTTGGGCCCCGCGCCCTCGAGCGCCACCACCTTGCCGAGCCCGTAGGCGTCATGGGTCACGCGGTCGCCCACGGCGAGGGACGGGATCTCCGTGTCCTTGCGCGGGGTCGCGCTGCCGAACTTGGCGCCCGTGCTCGGCGTGCTCGCGTTCTTGGGGCGCCCGATGCGGCTCGGCCCGAAGCCGGAGCCGCCGTCGGACGACCGCTCGCCCCAGGACGACGACCCGCGCGACCCGGAGCCGTACCCGCCGCCTCGCGAGCCCCAGGCCGACCCGCCGCCGCGCAGGTACTGCGTCGAGGACTCCTTGCGTCGCCAGTCCCACAGCTCGTCGGGCACGTCGGCGAGGAACCGCGAGGGCGGCATCTCGTTCGCCATGCCCCACGCGGACCGCATCCCGGCCCGGGAGATGTAGAGCCGCTCTCGGGCGCGGGTGATGCCCACGTACGCGAGGCGGCGCTCCTCGGCGAGCTCGGCGTCGTCGTGCAGCGACCGCATGTGCGGGAACGTGCCGTCCTCCATGCCGGTGAGGAACACGACGGGGAACTCGAGCCCCTTGGCGGTGTGCAGCGTCATGAGCGTGACGACGCCCGGGTCGACCTTGGGCTCCTGCTCGGCCTCGCCGTCGGCGACGTCCTCGTCGGGGATCTGGTCGGAGTCCGCGACGAGCGAGACGCGCTCGAGGAAGTCGTCGAGCGAGCCGTCGGGGTCGGTCTGCGAGAACTCGGTCGCCACCGCGTGCAGCTCGGCGAGGTTCTCGACGCGCGAGGCGTCCTGCGGGTCGTCGGAGGCGCGCAGCTCGGCGAGGTAGCCGGTCTTGTCGAGCACCGCCCCGAGGATCGACGCGGGCGGCTCGCCGGCCTCGACCATCGCCCGCAGCTCGGCCATGAGCGTGCGGAACCCGCGGAGGGGGTTGAGCGTCCGCGTCGACATGCCGGGGACGTCCTCGGCGCGCTCGATCGCGGCGCCGAACGAGATCCGCTCGCGCTCGGCGAAGCTCGCGAGCAGCGCTTCCGCACGCTCCCCCAGGCCGCGCTTGGGCACGTTGAGCACGCGGCGCAGGTTGACGTCGTCGTCGGGGTTGGCCAGGGCGCGCAGGTAGGCGATGGCGTCCTTGATCTCGCGACGCTCGTAGAAGCGCGTGCCGCCCACGACCTTGTACGGCAGCCCGACGCGGACCAGGACCTCTTCGAGCGACCGCGACTGCGCGTTGGTCCGGTAGAAGATCGCGACGTCGCCCGGGCGCACGCCGTCGGAGTCGCCGAGGCGGTCGATCTCCTCGGCGACGAACCGGGCCTCCTGGTGCTCGTCGTCGGCGACGTACCCGACGATCTGCGCGCCCGCGCCGGCGGCGGTCCACAGCCGCTTGGGCTTGCGGTCGGCGTTGCGGCTGATGACGGCGTTGGCGGCGCTGAGGATGGTCTGCGTGGAGCGGTAGTTCTGCTCGAGCAGGATCGTGGTGGCGTCCGGGTAGTCCTGCTCGAACTCCTGGATGTTGCGGATCGTCGCGCCGCGGAACGCGTAGATCGACTGGTCCGCGTCGCCGACGACGGTGAGCTCGCCCGGCTCCAGGTCGGAGCCGCCGCCCGTGGAGATGCCCGCGCCCCCCGCGCCCGACGACGCTCCCACGAGCTCCTTGACCAGCACGTACTGGGCGTGGTTCGTGTCCTGGTACTCGTCGACCAGCACGTGGCGGAACCGCCGCCGGTAGTGCTCGGCCACGTTCGGGAACGCCTGGAGCAGGTGGACCGTGGTCATGATGATGTCGTCGAAGTCGAGCGCGCTGGCCTGCTGCAGGCGGGCCTGGTAGCGCGTGTACACGTCGGACAGCACCGGGTCCTTGTCCTCGCGCGCCGCGTAGTCGTCGGGCGTGACGAGCTCGTTCTTCAGGTCGCTGATCCGGTTCGACAGACCCCGCGCCGGGTACTTCTTGGGGTCGAGGTTGAGCTCGCGCGTCACGAGCGTGACGAGCCGCTGGCTGTCCGCGGCGTCGTAGATCGAGAAGCTCGACCGCAGCCCGAGCACCTTGTACTCGCGGCGCAGGATGCGCACGCACGCCGAGTGGAACGTGGAGACCCACATGCGCGAGGCGGCCGGCCCGACCAGGTGCTCGACGCGCTCGCGCATCTCGGCCGCGGCCTTGTTCGTGAACGTGATCGCGAGGATCTCGCCCGCGCGCGCCCGGCCCGTGGCGAGCAGGTACGCGATGCGGTGCGTCAGCACGCGCGTCTTGCCCGACCCGGCGCCCGCGACGATGAGCAGCGGGGACCCGGCGTGCTCGACGGCGGCGCGCTGCTGCGGGTTCAGCCCTTCGAGCAGGGCCTCGGGGTCGAGGTGCGCGTACGCCCCGGTCCGCCGTGGTGCGTCGTCGTCGGGGCGGGGCCCGACGTCGGAGGCGGCGTCGCGCACCCAGTCGGGGGCGGTGGTGGTCCGGCCCTCCTCCCAGGCGTCCCAGCGGGGGGCGGTGGAGGCGGGCAGGCGCGCGGCGTCGTCGGACACGGCGGCGCCGAACCCGGTCAGGGGCAGGTGATCGAAGAGTGAGGTCATCGCGCCACCAGCCTAGGCGCGCGGGCCGACACCCGGCGCCGCGCGGCACGCTCAGGTCAGGAACAGGCCCACGATCCAGATCAGGGTCGCCAGCAGGCCGCCGGCGAGCTGGACGAGGATCGTGATGCCCGTCGCCTGGAGCGCGGCCTTGGTCGACGCCCAGGCGGCCTCGCGGCTGCGGCGTCGTCGCAGCTCGAGCAGGTAGACGGCGGCGGCGAAGAAGATGAACAGCCCGACGACGGGGATCACGAAGAACCCGATGATGCCCGCGACGCCTGCCCACGCCATGGTGGTGAACGGCACGTCGGCCTTGCGCAGGTGCCGTCCCGCGAGCAGCCACTGCCCGAGCTCGGCCAGCGCGATGACGACGGCGGCCGCGGCGAAGTACCACCAGGCGTGGCCGCCCGTCAGCCACGCCCACACGCCGATGCCGGCGACCACCAGCACGTTCCCGGGCAGCACCTGGACGACGGTGCCGACCAGGCCGACCAGGATCGTGAGCCCGACGAGGAGCTCGCCGATCCCGCTCACGCGACCGCCGTCATCGTCAGGGACTCAGACGTCACCAGAAGACGGCGACGACGATGTTGACGAGGACGAGCGCGCCGATCGCGTGCTTGAGGGCCGGGGCGACGGCGCCCGTGCCGTTGTCGGCCTTGCGGCCCTGGCGGCGCGCGAGGAACGCGAGCACGGTGATGACGAGCGCGATGCCGAACTTGACCATGAGCTTGCCGTCCGGCGGGGTGGGGCCCGCGGTCTCGGACTCGATGAGGCCCATCATCACGATGCCCGCGACGAGCGCCGTGGCGGCACCGTGGAACACGCCCCGGTAGAGGCCGGGCGAGCGCATGGAGGCGAGGTAGCCGCCCAGCACGATGGCCCAGCCGACGAAGTGCAGCACGACGACGACGTTGTAAAGGAAGTCCACGTGGGCAGGCTACCCGCCTTGACCTGGGCAGACCTAGACCATCCGCCGTCGGGCTCGATCCGGCCCGTACGGACCATCACGCGGGACATCCGGTCCAGCATGTGAGCAGACATAGACGGTGCCTTGCTTATCGATAGACGACGCCGCACTCTGTGACGCATGCCGCGCATGTGCACCCCTCGCCCCGCCATGGAGATGTGTCTCCAGGGCGACGTTCGCATGCACCTCTGACCCCGGGGTGGCATCGCGGGCGCCGCCCGCCCCGCCGCTCGACATCCACCCTGATGCACCGGAAGAGGACCCATGTCTGCGCAGCACGACACCCAGCCCGACACGCCCCAGGCCACCGTGGCCTCGGCACGCCGGATCCACCTGTCCGAGGACTGGACGGCCACCGTCGTCGGCCTCGCCCTCGTCACCCTCGGCCTCCTGTCCCTCCTGCCCGAGTGGCTGGTGGCCTGATGAGCACCGCGACCTCCAAGGCAGCCCCCGCCTCGCTCGAGAGCTCCGTCGTCCAGGCCGGCGCCCGGCCCGGGCCCGCCTACGCCGTCGTCGGCCTCGTCGTCCTGCTCGGCCTCGCCTGGCTCGCCCGCTACCTGAGCGACGAGGTGCCCGGCTGGCTCGAGGGCACGGCCCTCGCCGATGTCGCCGAGTCGGTCGAGTACCCCGTCTACGCCATCGCGCTGGGCCTGCTCGGCAACCTCGTGCTCTCGCTCGCCGGGGTGCGCGACAAGCTCACCGCCGCGTTCCGCACCGAGCTGTTCATCAAGCTCGGGCTGGTGCTCCTGGGCGCCACGATCAACTTCGCTGCCATCGCCAAGGCGGGCGGGCCCGGCATCCTGCAGGCCGTCCTGCTCATCACGCTCGTCTTCGGGTTCACCTGGTGGCTCGGCGGCAGGCTCGGCGTGGACGACAAGCTGCGCGCCCTGCTCTCGTCCGCCGTCTCGATCTGCGGCGTGAGCGCGGCCATCAGCGCGGCCGGCGCGGTCCAGGCCAAGAAGGAGCAGCTCGCCTACGCCGCGAGCCTCGTCATCATCTTCGCCCTGCCGTCGATCTTCATCCTGCCGCCGCTGGCGGAGGCGCTGAACCTCAGCCCGGCCGTCGCCGGCGCCTGGATCGGCGGCAACATCGACACCACCGCCGCCGTCACGGCGTCCGCCGCGATCGCCGGCGACGACGTGCTCCAGGTCGCCGCGATCGTCAAGAGCTCGCAGAACGTGCTCATCGGCGTCGTCGCGTTCCTGCTCACCGCGTACTTCGCCTTCAAGGTCGAGCGCACCGGCGCCGCCGGCGCCCCCAAGGCCGGCGAGCTGTGGACGCGGTTCCCGAAGTTCGTGCTCGGCTTCGTCGTCGCCTCGCTCGTCGCGACGCTCTACGTCACCAGCGTGGGGTCCGACGTGGCGGCGCCGAACATCGCCGTCCTCAAGGCGCTCAGCACGATCTTCTTCATCATCGCCTTCGTCTCGATCGGCCTGGAGTTCAAGGTCTCGGGGATCCGCGAGGCCGGGTGGCGTCCGCTCGTGCTCTTCGGTTCGGCGGCGGTGTTCAACCTCATCGCAGGCCTGGCCCTGGCCAGCCTGCTGTTCGCCAACGTCGAGCTCTAGGAAGTCATGACGATCACCGGTGAGACCCGTCCTGCCGTCCGCCCGCCGCGTGCGGGCGGACGGCCGAACGGCCAGTGGAAGGTTGACGGCACCGAGCCGCTCAACGCGAACGAGGTCTTCAAGCAGGAGTCGGCGCCGCTCGGCGTCCGCGAGCGCATCGAGACCGTCTACGCGCGCGAGGGCTTCGACTCCATCCCCGGTGACGACCTGCACGGCCGCTTCCGCTGGTGGGGCCTGTACACCCAGCGCAAGCCGGGGATCGACGGCGGCCGCACCGCCACGCTCGAGCCGCACGAGCTCGAGGACCGGTACTTCATGCTCCGCGTCCGCACCGACGGGCAGGCGCTGAGCCCCGAGGCGCTGCGCGTCCTGGGCGGCATCTCGGCCGACTTCGCCCGCGGCACCGCCGACATCACCGACCGCCAGAACATCCAGTACCACTGGATCGCGATCGAGGACGTCCCGGAGATCTGGCGCCGCCTGGACACCGTGCACCTCGAGACGACGACGGCGTGCGGCGACTCCCCGCGCGGGTTCCTCGGCTCGCCGGTCGCGGGCATCGCGGCCGACGAGATCATCGACCCGACGCCCGTGATCCTCGAGATCAAGCGCCGCTACCTCGGCGACGACGAGCTCGCCAACCTGCCGCGCAAGTTCAAGACCGCCATCACGGGCCACCCGAGCCTCGACGTCGTGCACGAGATCAACGACATCTCGCTGGTCGGCGTGGTCCACCCGGAGCTCGGCCCGGGCTACGACCTGTGGGTCGGCGGCGCCCTGTCGACGACGCCGCGGCTCGGCGAGCGGCTCGGCGCGTTCGTCACGCAGGAGCAGGCGGCCGACGTGTGGCACGGCGTCATCCGCATCTTCCGCGACTACGGCTACCGCCGGCTGCGCAACAAGGCCCGCCTGAAGTTCCTGCTGGCCGACTGGGGCACCGCGAAGTTCCGCGAGGTCCTGGAGACGGAGTACCTGGGCTACGCGCTGCCGGACGGTCCCGCGCCCGCCGCTCCGACCCGCCCGGGCGACCACGTCGGCGTGCACGAGCAGAAGGACGGCCGCTTCTACGTGGGCGCCGCACCCGTCGTCGGCCGGGTGGGCGGCAACACCCTGACGGGCCTCGCGGACCTCATCGAGTCCGTCGGCGCCGACTCCGCGCGCCTGACCGCGCACCAGAAGGTCGTGATCCTCGGCGTCCCCGCGGACCGGGTCGACGACCTGGTCGCCGGCCTGGAGCCGCTCGGGCTCACGGCGCGCCCGTCGCTCGTGCGCCGCTCGACCATCGCCTGCACCGGCATCGAGTTCTGCAAGCTCGCGATCGTCGACACCAAGGACACGGCGGCCGCGGCCATCGCCCGGCTGGAGGAGCGCGCGGGCGACGTGCTCGCGTCGCTCGACACCAAGCTCGAGATCAACGTCAACGGCTGCCCCAACTCGTGCGCCCGCATCCAGACGGCGGACATCGGGTTCAAGGGCCAGCTCGTCACCGTGGGCACGGGCGACGACGCCGTCCAGACCCCGGGGTTCCAGGTGCACCTGGGCGGCGGCCTGGCGACGTCGGACCGGCCGGACGCCGGGCTCGGCCGCACGGTGCGCGGCCTCAAGGTCACCGCGGACGACCTGGCGGAGTACGTGGAGCGCCTCGTGCGCCGCTTCGCGGCCGACCGCGCCCCGGGCGAGACGTTCGCCCAGTGGTCGCACCGCGCCGACGAGGAGGCCCTCCGATGACCCCGGACTCCACCCCCGCGCTGGTCGAGCCCGTCGGGACGACCGCCCCTGTGATGGTTGAGCCCCGTCGAAACCCCGACGTTGCTTCGACAAGCTCAACCAGCGGGAACGCAGACGTGGTTTCGACGAGCTCAACCATCGGGGCTGGCGGCGGCTCCCCGCGCGAGCGGTTCCTCGCCCGCGAGGCGGCCCGCGCCGCGCACGCGGAGGCCCGCACCGCCCGCGGTGCCGTCAAGCGGTCCGCGGCCGAGCTCCGGCAGATCGCGGCCCGCGGCGCGGCCGAGATCGGCGGCTCCGGCATCGGCGCCGACGACGAGGCGTCGGCCGAGGAGGTCGTCGCCTGGGTCGCACGCGAGGTGGGCACCGACCTGGCCGCCGTCGCCTGCTCGATGGCGGACGCCGTCCTGCCGCACGTCGTCGCGGCCGCGATGCCGTTCGTCGACGTGCTCTTCCTCGACACGGGCTACCACTTCCCCGAGACGGTCGGTACGCGCGACGCGGTCGCCACGACCATGGCCGTCACGGTCGTGGACGTGCTCCCCCGCCTCACGGTCGCCGAGCAGGACGCCGAGCACGGCAAGGACCTGTGGTCGCGCGACCCGGCGGCGTGCTGCGCGATGCGCAAGGTCGAGCCGCTGACCCGGACGCTCGCCGGCTACGAGGTGTGGTTCACGGGCGTGCGCCGCGACGAGGCGCCGACCCGCACGAACACCCCGCTCATCACGTTCGACGAGAAGAACGGGCTCATCAAGGTCAACCCGCTCGCGGCGTGGTCCAGCGACGACCTGTACGGCTACGCCGCCCGCCACGGGGTGCCGCTCAACCCGCTGCTCGACGACGGCTACCCCTCGATCGGTTGCGGCCCGTGCACGCGGCGTGTCGCTCCGGGCGAGGACCCGCGATCCGGCCGCTGGGCGGGCTTCGACAAGACCGAGTGCGGGCTGCACACGTGACCGCGTCAACTCTGGAAGGCACCATGACATCAACCGCGCAGACCGCCCCGACGGGACTGGCGCTCCTGGACGCCCTGGAGAGCGAGGCGATCCACGTCATCCGTGAGGTCGTCGCCGAGCTCGAGCGGCCCGTGCTGCTGTTCAGCGGCGGCAAGGACTCGATCGTCATGCTCCACCTGGCGGTCAAGGCGTTCGCCCCCGCCCCGGTGCCGTTCCCGCTGCTGCACGTCGACACGGGCCACAACTTCCCCGAGGTGCTCGCGTTCCGTGACCGCACGGCGAACCGCCTCCGCCTGCGCCTCGAGGTCGCGAAGGTGCAGGACTACATCGACGACGGCCGCCTCCGCGAGCGCGCCGACGGTACCCGCAACCCGCTGCAGACCCGCCCGCTGCTGGACGCCATCGAGGCCGGCAGGTTCAACGCCGTGTTCGGCGGCGGCCGCCGCGACGAGGAGAGGGCCCGCGCGAAGGAGCGCATCTTCTCGCTGCGCGACGAGTTCGGGCAGTGGGACCCGCGCAACCAGCGCCCCGAGCTGTGGAACCTGTACAACGGCCGCCACCGTCCGGGCGAGCACGTGCGGGTCTTCCCGCTGTCCAACTGGACCGAGCTCGACGTCTGGCGCTACATCGCCCGCGAGAACATCGAGCTGCCGAGCCTCTACTTCACGCACGAGCGTGACGTCTTCGACCGCGACGGCATGCTGCTCGCCGTCGGGCCGTACGCGCAGCCGCGCACCGTGGCCGAGCGCGCGTCGGTCCGCACCGAGAAGGTGCGCTACCGCACGGTCGGCGACATGTCCTGCACCGGCGCGGTCGAGTCGATCGCCCTGACGGTCGACGACGTCGTCGCCGAGATCGCCGCGACCCGTATCACCGAGCGCGGAGCCACGCGCGCCGACGACCGTCTGTCGGAGGCCGCCATGGAGGACCGCAAGAAGGAGGGGTACTTCTGATGGTGGTTTCGACCAGCTCACCCAGCACGACGGGCGCAACCAGCAGGGCCGCGACGCTCCTGCGCATCGCGACCGCAGGGTCCGTCGACGACGGCAAGTCCACGCTCGTGGGCCGCCTCCTGTTCGACTCCAAGTCGGTGCTGTCCGACCAGCTCGACGCCGTCGAGCGCGTCAGCCGCGACCGCGGTCACGAGGGCACCGACCTCGCGCTGCTGACCGACGGTCTGCGCGCCGAGCGCGAGCAGGGCATCACGATCGACGTCGCGTACCGCTACTTCGCCACGGCGAACCGGTCGTTCGTCCTGGCCGACTGCCCCGGCCACGTGCAGTACACGCGCAACACGGTCACGGGCGCGTCGACGGCCGACGTCGTCGTGCTGCTCGTGGACGCGCGCAAGGGCCTGCTGGAGCAGACCCGGCGCCACCTGGCGGTCGCGGCGCTCCTGCGCGTGCCGCACGTGGTCGTCGCGGTCAACAAGATCGACCTCGTCGGCTGGTCGCAGGACCGGTTCGAGGAGATCGCCGCCGACCTGCGCGCGGCCGCGGCGGCGCTCGGCGTCGTCGACGTGCACGCCGTCCCGGTCTCGGCGCTGCTGGGCGACAACGTCGTCGACCGGTCCGGTAACACGGACTGGTACGACGGCCCGAGCCTGCTCGAACTCCTCGAGGACCTGCCGAGCACCGACACGTCCGACGAGGGCGCGCCCTTCCGGATCGCGGTGCAGCACGTGGTGCGTCCGCAGCCGCACGAGGACCGGTTCCGCGACTACCGCGGCTACGCCGGGCAGATCGCCGCGGGCGTCGTCCGCCCCGGGGACGAGGTCGTGGTCCTGCCCAGCGGAAAGCGCACGACGGTCGCCGGCATCGACACCGCCGACTCTCTCGCCGCGGGCCTCGACACCCTGCCCGAGGCGTTCTCGCCGCAGTCGGTGACGATCCGTCTCGCGGACGACATCGACGTCGCGCGCGGCGACCTGATCGCCACCGCCGCCGACGCGCCCACCCCGACGCAGGACGTCGTCGCGACGGTCGCGTGGCTCGGCGACCGGCCCGTGCAGCCGCGGACGACGGTGCTGCTCAAGCACGGCACCCGCACGGTCAAGGCGCAGGTCCGCGAGATCCGGGGGTGCCTCGACCTCGACACGCTCGACGCGCGCGCCCTGCGGCCCGCGACCGAGCTGGCGCTCAACGACCTCGGCAGGGTCACGCTGCGCCTCGCGGCTCCCGTGCCCGTCGAGCCCTACGCGCGCGCCCGTCGCACGGGTGCGTTCCTCCTGATCGACCCCGACGACGGCGCCACGCTCGCCGCCGGGATGGTCGACGGAGCCTGAACCCCCGGCGGTCGAGCCCGACCGCCGGCCCCACCCCCGAAGGAGATCCCGATGACGACGACCCGCATCCCCGCCGCCCTGATCGCCACCGCCGCCTCCGCGGCCCTGGTGATGGGCATGGCGGCGTGTTCGGGTCCCTCGTCGGCGTCGGGTGCCGACGGCGACCAGGGGCCCGCGGACGAGGTGCGCGTCGGCTACTTCGCGAACGTCACGCACGCCGCGGCCCTGGTGGCCGTGGGCGGCGGGCACTTCGAGAAGGAGCTCGGCGACACCACGCTGAAGACCGAGGTGTTCAATGCCGGGCCGGCAGAGCTGGAGGCCCTCAACGCCGGCGCCATCGACGTCGCGTTCATCGGCCCGAACCCCGCGATCAACGGGTTCGTGAAGTCGCAGGGCAAGGCACTCAAGATCGTCGCGGGTGCCGCGTCGGGCGGTGCGGCTCTCGTGGTCCGCGACGGCATCGACTCCCCTGCCGACCTCGCGGGGACGAAGATCGCCTCGCCGCAGCTCGGCAACACCCAGGACGTCGCCCTGCGCAGCTGGCTGACCGACCAGGGCTACACGACCGACCTCAAGGGCGGCGGCGACGTCGCGGTGACGCCCACCGAGAACGCCCAGACCCTCCAGCTGTTCCAGAACGGGGAGCTCGACGGCGGCTGGCTGCCCGAGCCGTGGGCCTCACGCCTGGTGCTCGAGGCCGGCGCGCACGTGCTGGTCGACGAGAAGGAGCTGTGGGACGGCGGCCGGTTCGTCACGACGAACGTCATCGTGCGGGCGGACTTCCTCGCCGAGCACCCGCAGACGGTCGAGGCGCTGCTGCGCGGCGAGTACGCCGCGATCGAGGCGATCGCCGCCGACCCGGCGGGCAGCGCCACGCTGGTCAACGACCTGATCGGGGAGACGACGGGCAAGCCGCTGCCGCAGGCGGTCCTCGACAGCGCGTTCGCGAACATCGAGTTCACCACCGACCCGCTCGCGGGCACCCTGCAGCGCCTGATCGACAACGGCGTCCGCGTGGGCACCACCCAGGACGCCGACCTGACCGGGATCTACGACCTGAGCCTGCTCAACAAGGTCCTGGCTGACAACGGCCAGGAGAAGGTCTCCGCCTCCGGGCTCGGCAAGGAGTAGCCATGACGACCACCACGTCCCCCGTCACCGCGTCGGCGGTCGAGCCCGTCGAGAGCCTCGCGGTGCGCTTGCGCGGCGTCTCCAAGCGGTTCTCCGACGGCCCGCCGGTGCTCGACGGCGTCGACCTCGACATCGCCCCCGGCGAGCTGGTGTGCCTCATCGGCGCATCCGGGTGCGGCAAGTCGACGCTGCTGAGCATCCTCGCGGGGCTCGAGCCCGCGTCGTCGGGATCCGTGCGGTTCCCCGCGACGGAGCGCGGCCGGGCGGGGGACGTGGTGGCCGGCCAGGCCGCCCTGATGTTCCAGGAGTCGGCGCTGCTGCCCTGGCTCACGGCGGCCAAGAACGTCGAGCTCGCCCTCAAGCTGCGCGGCGCGCCGCGCGCGGAGCGTGCCCAGCGCGCGAGGGAGCTGCTGCACCTGGTCCGGCTCGACGGCGCCGCCGACAAGCGCGCTCACGAGCTCTCGGGCGGCATGCGCCAGCGCGTCGCCCTGGCCCGCGCTCTGGCCCAGGACCGGGACATCCTGCTGATGGACGAGCCGTTCGCCGCGCTCGACGCCATCACCCGCGACCTGCTGCACGACGAGCTGGAACGCATCTGGCGTACGACGTCGCGCACGGTCGTCTTCGTCACGCACAACGTGCGCGAGGCCGTGCGCCTCGGCCAGCGCGTGCTGCTGCTCTCCTCGCGCCCCGGCCGCGTGGTGCACGAGTGGAGCGTCGGCGAGCAGGACCCCGTCCGCCTCACGGGTGAGATCACGGCCCGACTGCGCGAGGAGATCAGCCGCCATGCCGCCCACTGACGTCCCGACCTGGTTCACGTCGGGCCTCTCGACGGAGGACAAGGACAAGCTCGCCGACGTCGAGGCGGGTCTCGACGCGCTCCAGACGCCGACCGGCGCCGTCCAGGGTGCCGCGACGGCGGCGTGGAAGCGTGCCTGGCCCCCGCTGCTCGCCGTCGTCGTCGTGCTGGTCATCTGGCAGACCGTGGTGTGGAGCGGCGTCCAGCCGATCTGGAACCTGCCCGGCCCGCGCGAGGTGGCCGTCGCGATCGGCGACGCGGCCCGTGCCGGCACGCTCTGGGAGGCGCTCGGCACGTCGCTGTCGCGCGGCGTGCTCGGCTTCCTCGCCGCCGTCGCGATCGGCACGCCCCTCGGCATCGTCGTGGCACGCGTCAAGATCGTCCGCGTCATGTTCGGGCCGATCATCACGGGCCTGCAGGTGCTGCCCTCGGTCGCGTGGGTGCCCGCCGCGATCATCTGGTTCGGCCTGTCGAACGGCACCGTGTACTTCGTGGTGCTCATGGGCGCGGTGCCGTCGATCATCAACGGCATCGTCGCGGGCGTCGACCAGGTGCCGCCGCTGCTGCGCTCCGTGGGCCGCGTCCTCGGGGCCGGCCGGGTGGCGATGGTGACGGAGATCGTGCTGCCCGCCGCCCTGCCCGGGTACCTCGCGGGCCTCAAGCAGGGCTGGGCGTTCTCGTGGCGCTCGCTCATGGCGGCCGAGATCATCGCGGTGGGCGGGTCCATCGGTTTCGGGCTCGGCCAGTTCCTCGACCAGGGCCGCCAGCTCGCCGACATGTCGCTCGTGTTCACCGCGATCCTGCTCATCCTCGCGGTGGGCATCGCCATCGAGCTGGCCGTGTTCGCGCCCGTCGAGCGCGCGGTGCTCCGTCGCCGCGGCCTGCGCCAGGACGCGGCGTGACGAGCCCGACCCCGCCCGTTGACCTGGGCGAAACCTCGCGCCGCGATCCTGGAACCCGACCCGTGGGCGGAAGGAGTGCTCGATGACCGGCAAGGTGTGGCTGGTCGGCGGTGGCCCCGGCGACCCCGACCTCATCACCGTCAAGGGCCTGCGCCTGCTCGAGAACGCCGACGTCGTCGTCGTCGACCGTCTCGGCCCGCGCAGCCTCCTCGACACGCTCCCCCGCGTCCTGTCGGGCGAGGTCCCGGTGATCGACGTGGGCAAGCAGCCCGGCCACCACCCGGTGCGCCAGTCGGAGATCAACGAGATCCTCGTCGAGCAGGCGCGCCTCGGGCGCAACGTCGTGCGCCTCAAGGGCGGCGACCCGTACGTGCTGGGACGCGGCGGCGAGGAGGTCGCCGCGTGCGTCGCCGCGGGGGTCGCCGTCGAGGTCGTCCCCGGCGTGACGAGCGCCGTCTCCGTCCCGGCCGCGGCCGGCATCCCGCTCACGCACCGCGGCGTCGCGCGCGGCTTCACGGTCCTGTCGGGGCACGACGACGTCAGCGGCCTGCTGGGCGGCGTCCCCGGCGGGCCCGAGCACACGGTCGTGCTGCTCATGGCGATCGCCGGGCTGTCGCACACCGCGTGGGCTCTCGTCGAGGGCGGCCGTCCCGCCGAGACCCCGGTCGCGATCGTCGAGGACGGCTACGGGCCGCGCCAGCGCACGACGGTCGCGACGCTCGGCACCGTCGCGCGGGTCGCGGCCGAGGCTGGGGTGCGCAACCCGGCGGTGGTCGTAGTCGGCGACGTCGTCACCCTCGCCCCGGACTGGGTCGGCGAGGTCGCGGGCGGGCACGCCCTCTGGAGCGCGGACGCCAGGACCCCATCTGCCGGTTGAGCCCCGTGGAAGCCCCCGCTGGTTGAGCCCCGTCGAAACCCCCGCTGGTTGAGCCCCGTCGAAACCC
>CBINDH010000032.1:0-13714 GCA_966249365.1 uncultured Xylanimonas sp.
CCCGCACCGCCACAGCGGAGCCGTCCGCGCTGATCCAGACGTCGGGGGACGGCGCTCAGCGGGCCACCGTCGGGATCGCACCCGTGGCGGGGTACGCCTCCGGCTCGAGGGGCGTCAGGGCGAGGTAGTCGTCCAGGGTGCCGTCGCGCAGGCAGACCTCGATGATCGCCCGTCCCAGCGGGTCGAGGTCGTCCGTGAGGAACTGCTGGAGCTCGGCCTTGAAGAAGTCCGTGATGATCTCGGCACCGACGTCGTACGCGGCGACGCCGACCTTGGACTGCATCTCGGGCTGGAGCAGCGTGGGGCGGATCTGCTGCCCGTCGAGCTTCATCTCCTTGAGCGCGTACCCGAACAGCGGGCAGCGTGCGGGGATGAGGCGCTCGCGGCGCAGCCGGCCCTGGCCCTTGCGCGCGAGGAACTCGCGGGTGATCCACTCGGCCGCGAAGCCGACCTTGTACGCGCCGATGTGCTGGTTGGGCGTGAGCACGAACCGCGTGCGGGGCGCCGCGAGGATCTGGCGCAGCAGCAGGTTGGCGCTGCCCACCTTGGTGTTGGTGGAGAACGGCCAGTACGAGCCGACGCCCTCGGCGACCATGCCGCCGTGCGCGATCACGGCGCTCTCGGCCGCGGTCGCGGCGATCGACGGGTTCTTGTCGCCGCGCGGGGTCACGAGGCGCCACAGCCACGCGAGGGCGGGCGGGACGACGTGCATGAGACCCATGACGCCGTACGTCGGCGCGTCGGCGGTGCACGGGGGCATGCGCACGCCGAACGTGCGCACGTCCACCTCTTCGGGCTCGTTGACGATGTTGCGCACCTGGTTGCGCGGGATGATGACGCGCGGGTTCGAGCAGGGCTTGCCCGTCGAGTCCAGCACGTGCTCCCACGGCAATGCGGTCGCGCCCGCGTGGCCCTCCATGTTGAAGAACACGAGCGGCTGCGCGGGGTGGATGATCGCGCGCTCGAGGTTGGGGTCCTCGCCGTAGCTGGTGAGGTTGTCGACGCGCACGAACCAGCCGTCCTCGGCGTCGGCGATCGTCATCTTGCCGCTGCCGGGGCGCTGGAGGGAGGGGTGGCACAGCGTCATGTCGTCGGTGACGGGCTCGAGGCGCGAGGCTTCGGACAGCGTGATGGCGTACGGCTCGTCGGTGACGACGTTGACGCCGAGCAGGACGCGGCCGTCCTCCTCGCGCCGCAGCTCCTGGCACATCTCGGACTTGCCGCCGCCCGAGGCGCCCTCGTGCATGATGACGGTCTCGTTCTCGTACGGCGTGGTCACCCGGACCGAGGACGCGTGCGCGGTGATCCAGCCCTCCTGGGTGCCGATGTCGAGCAGCGCGGAGAAGACGCCCTTCTTGGCGCTCGGCCCCGGGTAGAGGTTGTAGGCCCAGATCTCGTGCAGGGTCTCGGTGCGGTCGTGCACGACGACCTGCTTGCCGGCGAAGTGCGTGTGCCGGAACGGCGGGGCGAGGTAGAGGATCGAGCGCGGCGCGAACGGCCCGAGCTCGTCGAACGTGGTGAACCCCTGCAGGTCGACGAGCGCGGTGCCGAAGAACCCGCAGTTCTTGGGCATGACGGCGAGCGACGGGCTGCCGAGCCGCGGGCCGCCGGCCTTGAACGGGAGGACGATGAGGTCCTGGTCCTTGAGCCACTCCAGGGTCTGCGCCTTGACGGGTGCGAACGGGCCGTAGTCGTCGGCGAACCGGGGCTTGTCCGACGGCAGGTCGTCGCCGATGCGCATGCAGTCGGGGTCGCGACGACGGATGTAGTCGTCGACGTAGTTCACCGAGATGCCGTTGCGGCACCGCACGACGTCGCCCTCCTTGACCAGGCCGAGCCCGGGGACGTCGAAGACGATGTCGAACGAGTCGCCTCCGTCGGGGCCGAGCGAGAGCTCGAAGAGCTCGGCGCGGCTCGTCGGGATGGTGATGCTGCGGGCCTCCTCGAGGCACTCCGCCAGGTACGGGGGAAGGTCGAGCTTCCGGAGCACGTCGTCCATGCCCCCATCGCATCCCGCCGCACGGGTGTCGCGTGGGGCGCTGTCGCGCTGCGATCGGTCGGGAGCAGTGCTGGCGGTTGTGGTCATACCTCACAACATCACGACCGCCCGCGGGCGGCCCAGGGACCAAGGTCCCGACCTTGCGACCCTCAGAACAGCACGGTCGCGAACGTCCCGACCTGCTCGAACCCCACCCGGCGGTACGAGCGCAGCGCCCGTTCGTTGTACCCGTTGACGTACAGCGAGACGACGGGGGCGACGCGCTCGCGGGTGTCGACGACGACGGCTGCCATGCCCGACTCGGACAGCCCTCGGCCGCGCACGCGGGGGTCGACCCACACGCCCTGGACCTGCGCGACGCCCTGGGCGACCGCTCCGAGCTCCGCCTTGAACTCGACCATCGGGTCGGCCCGGCGCAGCGGCCCCGCGGGCGGGGCGGGAGCGAACCGCACGTACGAGTGCCCCGCGGCGACGAGGGAGCGCACCCGCTCGCGGTACGCCGTCCCTCCCCCGGCGACCGGCGAGTAGCCGACCTCCTCGGTGAACATCGCGACGCACGCCGGCAGCACCGCGCCGAGCTCCTCGGGCCGCGACAGCCGCACCAGCGGGTCGGGGGCGACGTCGGGGTCGCGCGCGATCATGAGCGACGGCTGGTGCGCGCGCACCTCACGCGCCCGCGGCCAGTAGCGCTCCAGGCCGTGCCACATCGCGAGCACCGCCCCCGACTCCCCCACGATCGACGACGACCGGCGACCCTGCCCACGGGCGGTGCGCACGAACCCCTCGATCGCCTCGGCGGCGTCCCGGCCCAGCGCCGAGGGGATCACCGGGACGAGGTTGGCGCCCGCCCAGCAGACCGCGCGCAGCGGCCCCGTCGCGGGCCAGCCCCACGCCTGGCCGCCCGCGGCGGCGAGGCCCGCACGCGTCGCGACCTCGAGGCGCGCGGACGCGAGGACGGCCGCGACCGGGTCCTGCCGGCACACCGCGAGCGCGTCGGGAAGGTCGGCGGGTCCGAGCACGCGCGCGGGCCGCACGTCCGCCCGAGGGGCGGCGTTGCCCGCGGCGACCCGGTCCACGTCGACCATGTCCGCCTCCTGCTCAGCCGACCGTCACGAGCGGGCCGGGTCCCTCGCCGTCGGGCACGGGCATCGACTCGGCGATACGCATCGCCTCCTCGATGAGCGTCTCGACGATCTCGGACTCGGGCACGGTCTTGATGACCTCGCCCTTGACGAAGATCTGGCCCTTGCCGTTGCCCGACGCGACGCCGAGGTCGGCCTCGCGGGCCTCCCCCGGGCCGTTGACGACGCAGCCCATGACGGCGACGCGCAGCGGCACCTCGAGCCCCTCGAGGCCCGCGGTGACGCGCTCGGCGAGCGTGTACACGTCGACCTGGGCGCGGCCGCAGGACGGGCAGGAGACGATCTCGAGCTTGCGCGGGCGCAGGTTGAGCGCCTGGAGGATCTGGTTGCCGACCTTGACCTCCTCGACGGGAGGCGCGGACAGCGACACCCGGATGGTGTCGCCGATGCCCCGGCTCAGCAGCGCGCCGAACGCGGTCGCGGACTTGATGGTGCCCTGGAACGCCGGGCCGGCCTCGGTGACGCCGAGGTGCAGCGGCCAGTCGCCGCGCTCGGAGAGCATCTCGTAGGCGCGCACCATGACGACGGGGTCGTTGTGCTTGACCGAGATCTTGAAGTCGTGGAAGTCGTGCTCCTCGAAGAGCGACGCCTCCCACACGGCGCTCTCGACGAGGGCCTCGGGGGTGGCCTTGCCGTACTTCTGCAGCAGGCGCGGGTCGAGGGACCCGGCGTTGACGCCGATGCGCAGGCTCACGCCCGCGTCCTTGGCGGCCTGCGCGATCTCCTTGACCTGGTCGTCGAACTTGCGGATGTTGCCCGGGTTGACCCGCACCGCGGCGCAGCCGGCGTCGATCGCGGCGAACACGTACTTGGGCTGGAAGTGGATGTCGGCGATGACGGGGATCTGCGACTTGCGCGCGATCATCGGCAGCGCCTCGGCGTCGTCGGCGCTCGGCACCGCGACGCGCACGATGTCGCACCCGGCGGCGGTCAGCTCGGCGATCTGCTGGAGGGTCGCGTTGACGTCGGTGGTCGGCGTCGTCGTCATCGACTGGACGCTGATCGGGGCGTCGCCGCCCACCTCGACCTTGCCCACCCTGATCTTCCTGGTGGGGCGGCGCGGGGCGAGGACCGGGGCGGCCCCGGGGGCAGCCGCGGACGGCATGCCGAGATTGACAGTGCTCACCGGCCCAGTATCCCCCGGTTGAGGCACCTCGCCCGCGCCTCGCGCAGGGCTCCCGCGGCCCCGCACGGAGTCGTCAGAAAATCCTCACAGGGTCCACGACGTCGGCGACCATGAGCAGCAGGCCGGAGCCCAGCAGCACCACGAACATGACGTACGCGACGGGCATCATGCGGGCGACGTCGGCCGGCCCGGGCAGCGGGTGCACGCCCCGGAACCGGGCGATCTGCCGCTTGGCGCCCTCGTAGAGCGCGTTGACGACGTGCCCGCCGTCGAGCGGCAGCAGCGGGATGAGGTTGAACACGAACAGGGCCATGTTCAGCGCGCCGAGCAGGTTCAGGACGATGGCGACCTTGTCGAGCACCGGCACGTCGAGCGCGAAGATGTCGGCGAACGTGCGGCCGACGCCGACGATCGACATGACGCCGTCGGCCGACCGCGGCTCCTCGGTGAAGGTCTGCTGGACGGCCTCGGCCACGCGGACCGGGAAGGTGAGCACGGCACCGGCAGTCCCGGTGAACATGGCGCCCACCTGGGCGGGGACCTCGCTCTGCGGGACGGACATGCGGACGAGCTCGCGCGACGCCGAGACCCCGAGGAACGGTCCGGAGACCGTCTGGACGACGCCGTCCGCGTCCGTGACGACGGCGCCCTCGGCGTCGGTGACCGCGCGCGTCGCGTCCACCGGGGTGACCGTGAGCGCCAGCTCCTGCCCGCCGCGATCCACGACGACGGGGACCTCCTGGCCCGAGGTGCCCGCGATCGCGTCGAGCAGGTCGCCCCACGTGCGGGTCTCCTGGCCGCCGTACGACACGATGCGGTCGCCGGGCTGCAGGCCCGCGGCCGCGGCCGGGGCCGGGGCGGTCGCGGGGTCGCACGCCTCGCCCGTCGCCGTCGGGACGCAGTCGCTGACCGACTCGACCGTCGTCGTCTGCTGCCCCCACCCGACGCCGAACGCCGCGGACGTGAGCACGACGGCGAGCAGCAGGTTCATGACCGGGCCGCCGAGCATCACGGTGAGCTTCTTGGGCGTCGACAGGTTGTAGAACGCGCGGTGCTCCTCGCCGGGGCGGATCTCCTGGACCGACTGGTCGCGCGCGTCGCCGATGACCTGGGAGAAGAACCCGCGACCGGGCTCGCGAGCGCCGGCCGGGGCGGGCGGCATCATGCCGACCATCCGGACGAACCCGCCGAGGGGGAACGCCTTGACCCCGTACTCCGTCTCGCCCTTGACCTTCGACCACAGGGTCGGTCCGAACCCGATCATGTACTGGCTGACCCGCACGCCGAACTTCTTCGCGGGCACCATGTGCCCGATCTCGTGCAGGCCGATGGACACGGCGAGCCCGACGACGAGGACGACGAACGCGACGAGGATGCTCACCGGGCCAGCCTATGCGGCGGCCCGCGGCGCGGGTGCCCGCCGGACGCGGTACACGACGGCCTCGTACGGGCGCATCCGGTCGCCCGGCGTCCCGTGGGTGCCCAGGAGCGGTTCGAGCGTCGCGTGCCGCGCCGGCATCGCCTGCGGGCGGTCGGAAAGGTTGCACTCGACGAGGTACGCGGCGCCGTCGAGCACGCGCAGGTACCCGAAGTAGTCCTTGCGGCCCGGGAGCACGAACCGGACGTCGCCGTAGACGAGCGCGGGGGTCGCCCGTCGCAGCGAGATGAGCCGCTTGTGGAACGAGAGCACCGACGAGGCGTCCGCGGCCTGGTCCTGCACGTTGCACCGCACGTGGTCGCCGTCGCCCTCGATCCAGGGCCGCACCCCGGTCTTGGGCGCGGAGAACCCGCCGTACTCTTCGGACGTCCACTGCATCGGGACCCGGGTGTGGTCGCGCGACCCGGCGAGCACCCGTGCGAACGCCTGGTCCGGCGGCATGGTGGCCACCAGCTCGTCGTAGAGGTTGAGCGACTCGACGTCGCGCAGGTCGTCGATCGAGGCGAACCGCTGGTTGACCATGCCGATCTCCTGCCCCTGGTACAGGAACGGCGTGCCGCGCGACGTGAGCTGGATCGCGGCGAGCAGCTTGGCCACCGCCTCGCGGTGCGCGGGGTCGGGGTCGACCTTGGAGACCATGCGGGGGTTGTCGTGGTTGTCGTAGAACAGCGACATCCAGCACGACGACGGGTACTCGCGCGCCCACCGCATCAGGTAGCGCTTGAGGTAGTTGAGGTCGTACCGGTAGTCGTCGAACCGGGTGTGCCCCGGCGTCTCGAGCTGGTCGAACGAGAACACCATGTCGAGCTCGCGCCGGGACGCAGCGGTGAGCAGGGTGGCCTGCTCCAGCCCGACACCGGGGGTCTCACCGACGCTGAACGCGTCGAACGGCTCGAACGCCGAGGCGCGCAGCTCGCGCAGGTACTCGTGCAGCCGGGGGCCGTAGAAGTAGTTCTCGACGCCCGTGTACCCCATGAGCCCGCCGATCGTCTCGTCGCCCTGCGGCAGGTCGGGCTGCTTGGAGATGTAGTTGATGACGTCGAGGCGGAAGCCGTCGACGCCCTTGGCGAGCCACCAGCGGACCATGTCCGCGATCTCGCCGCGCATCGCCGCGTTCTCCCAGTTGAGGTCCATCTGCTTGGGGCTGAACAGGTGCAGCGCCCACTGGCCGTCCGGGACCTGCTTCCAGGCCGACCCCGAGAAGAACGACGTCCAGTTGTTGGGCGGGCCGCCGTCGACGCCGTCGCGGAACACGTAGTAGTCCCGGTACGGCGAGCCCGGGTCCGCGAGCGCCGCCTGGAACCAGGGGTGCTCGTCGGAGGTGTGGTTGACGACGAGGTCCATGATGAGCCGCATGCCGCGGCGGTGGACCTCGGCGAGCAGCGCGTCGAAGTCGGCCATGGTGCCGAACTCGTCGAGGATCGCGCGGTAGTCGCGGATGTCGTAGCCGTTGTCGTCGTTCGGGGAGTCGTACACCGGGGACAGCCACAGCGCGTCGACGCCGAGGTCCTGGAGGTGGTCGAGCCTCTCGAGGATGCCGCCCAGGTCGCCGACGCCGTCGCCGTCGGAGTCCTTGAAGGAGCGCGGGTAGACCTGGTAGAAGACGGCCTCCTTCCACCAGGCGCGGGCGGGCGGGGTGCCGTCGTCGACGAACCGGTCCGCCTCGGAGTTGAGCAGGCGCAGGAGCGCCTCGAAGAACGCCTGCGGGACGGCCTTGCCCGCGATCCGGGCGAGGGTGGCGAGCCGGAGGCGGGAGACGACCGGGTTGGTCAGCCACGCTTCGGTCCGCCCGATCTGGAGCAGGATCTTGCCGAGCGCGTCGCGGCCGACGGGGTTGGCCCAGACGTCTCCGATCGTGGAGCTCATGGTGAGGTTCACGGGGCCACCTCGGTGGGTCGCATGCCGCCGCGCTCGACGAGCTCGGCGTGGATGTCGGCGTAGGTGTCCTCGTCGATGCGGTACTTGAAATGGAAGACGAGGTAGCCGCCGAGGATGCACGCGAGCGGCAGCCCGAGCATCGCGGCCTTGAAGCCGAGGAGCGCCCCGCCCTCGAGCAGGTCGCCGTCCGCGCGGCCGTTGAGCCCGGTGAGGATCGCGGTCAGGCCGACGATGCCCGTCGCGACGGCGCCGCCGGCCTTGTAGATGAAGGGCTGCAGCGAGAACGTCACGGAGTCGTTGCGCTTGCCGAGCTTCCAGTGGCCGTAGTCGACGGTGTCGGCGAGGCACAGCAGCATGAGGAGCTGAATGGCCGCCTGGCCGACGAAGATCAGCACGCCGGCGACGCCGATGACGGCCATCGTGCCGGTCGGGGCGACGAAGAACAGCACGTACCCGGCGACGACGAGCACGGTCGCGAGCAGGTACACGGACTTGCGCCGCAGGCGGGCCGAGACCTTGGGGAAGACCAGCAGCGAGACGATCTGCGAGACACCGAGGACGACGGCGAAGATCGAGTACATGGCCTCGTCGCCGTACACGAACTGGAAGTAGAAGAGACCGAACGACGTCGTCGTCGTGTAGCCGACCATGAACAGGCCCATCGCCACGGCGACGAACAGGAGCTGGTCGTTGTGGAAGATAGCCCGCACGAAGTCGCGGAACGACGTCCGCTCCTGGTGGTGCACCAGGTCGCGTGGCTCCTTGACGCCGAGGAGCGTGACCGCCTGCCCGGCCCACAGCACGGCGACGACGAGGACCGCGAACAGGAACCAGCCGCGCTGGTCGTCGCCGCCGCCGAGCGCCTCGGTGAGGGGCACGATGCCCGCGACCACGGTGAACACGCCGACGAGCGAGAAGATGCGGGCCTTGGCGCCGATGTTCTCGCGCTCCTTCTGGTCGCGTGACAGCTCGGGCACGTACGACCAGTACGCGATGTCGTTGAGCGAGTAGGTCAGCGCCCACAGGAAGAAGAGCACGCCGAACAGCACGACGCGGGCGGTGCCGGAGACCCCCGGGTCCCAGAAGATCAGGATCGTGACGAGGCCGCTGAGCACCGCGCCGGCGAGGATCCACGGCTTGTGCTTGCCCCAGCGGGTGCGCGTGTTGTCGACGACGATGCCCATGAGCGGGTCGGCGACGGCGTCGATCGCGCGCAGGGCGACGATGATGCCCGTGGTCCAGGCGAGCTCGCCGGTGCTGAGGTCGGCGACGGTCGTCAGGTACACGATCAGGAACATGCTGATGAGCGTGTAGAGCATGTCGCGGCCGATGGTGCCGATCCCGAACGTGTAGCGGTTGCGCCGCAGGTCTTCACTCATCGATGAGCTCCGTGAGGTAGATGTTCGAGCCGAAGTCGCCCAGCAGGCGGGTCTGCTCGTTGTAGTGGCTGCCGACGAACTGGTGGTGGAGCAGCACGCCGGCCGACAGCATGGCGCCGCTGGCCTCGTACCGTTCGACGTTGTCGGTGAGGTTGCGGAACTTGCCCGCGGTGCGCAGCACCACGCCGTCGGGGTTGAGCTCCACGGGCAGGATGTGCTTGACGAGCTCGCCGAACTGTCGCAGGTACAGGTACTGGCGCCGGGTCTCGACGGCGTAGCGCCGCTGCGGGTCGAGCCCGACGACGCGCAGCCGGTCGAAGCCCTCGGAGGCCTGCGCCAGGGTCTGGTAGAAGCCCGTGACGGCCGTGACGCCGTCCGTGACCTGCCACTGGACCTTGTTCTCCTTGGGCACGTGCACGCGGGAGAACCGGCCGAACTGCAGGGTGCGCCGGTGCGCCTTGTAGAACGCGACCTGCTCGCGCAGCTCCTTCTTCTCGAGCCGGCCGAGATAGCGCAGGTCGAGCTCGTAGCCGAGCACCCCGAACGCCGCGACGTTGAACCGGGTGCTCAGCGGCGTGGGGCGCAGCGTCTGCTGGTGCGGCGCGCCGGAGACGTGCGCTCCCCAGGTCGAGGGCGGGTACAGGTACGACAGGCCGTCCTGGATCTTCAGGCGCTCGATCGGGTCGGTGTCGTCGGACGCCCAGATCTGCGGCGAGAAGCAGAGCATGCCGAGGTCGAACCGGTTGCCGCCCGACGAGCACGTCTCGAGCAGGATGTGCGGGCGCGGCCCGAAGATCTCGGTCAGCACGCGGTACAGGCCACGGACGTAGCGGTGGTGGAACTCGCCCTGGTTCGTCAGCGTCGGTGAGCGCGCGTCGCTGATGTGCCGGTTCATGTCCCACTTGACGTAGGCGATGTCGGCCGAGTCCAACACGTTGCCCACCGACGCGATGACGTAGTCCTGCACCTCGGGGTTGCACAGGTCGAGCACGAGCTGGTTGCGGCCGCGCGTGACGCGCCGTCCGGGGCTGCGGACGGCCCACTCGGGGTGGGCGCGGAAGAGGTCGGAGTCCTCGTTGACCATCTCGGGCTCGAACCACAGCCCGAAGTCGAGCCCGAGCTTCTTCAGCCTGCGGGCGAACCCGTCGAGGCCGCCGGGCAGCTTGCGGCGGTTGACGTCGTAGTCGCCCAGGCCGGCCGTGTCGCTGTCGCGCTTGCCGAACCAGCCGTCGTCGAGCACGAACAGCTCGACGCCCAGGTCGCGCGCGTCCTTGGCGAGGTCGAGCAGCTTCGCCTCGGTGAACGAGAAGAAGTGCGCCTCCCAGTTGTTGAGCAGGACGGGCCGCTCCTTGTCCCGCCACGGTCCGCGCACCACGTGCCGCGCGACGAAGTCGTGGAAGTGGTGGCTCGCCCCGTTGAACCCGCGGTCGGAGACGGTCATGACCATCTCCGGGGTCTCGAACGACTCCCCCGCCTCGAGCGTCCACTCGAAGCGCTCGGGGCTGATGCCCAGCGCGACCCGGGCGAGGTCGTGGTTGCTCAGCTCGGCGACGCCCACGTGGTTGCCGCTGTAGACGAGGTTGAAGCCGTACACCCAGCCGTCGTCCTGCGTGGCCGTCGACTCGGCGAGCAGGAAGCCGGGGTTGTGCCGGTTGGAGCTCGCCCCCGTCGTCGACGTGTTGACGTGCATGCCGTACGTGAGCGGGCGCTCGTGGCGGTGGGCCTCCTTGATCCAGCCGCCGTCGAACGTGTGCACGTGGAAGTCGCGGTTCGGCAGGTCGACGACGCCGCTGAGCAGGCGGCGCAGCGTCAGCGGGCCGGTGCCCGCGTTGCGCAGCACGGCCCGGCGCGTGACGACGTCGGCCGCGGCGAACACCGTCCAGTACAGGTCGAGCTCGACGCCGGTCGACTCGTCGACCAGGCTGACCCGGAGCGTCTCGTCGCCGTCGTACGCGCTCGGCAGGCCGTCGACGGGCACGCAGCCGGCAACGACGTCGTGCCCGGTGTACGTGAAGTCGGCGGCGAAGACGCCGTCGGGCATGCGCGCCTCGAACGGGCTGTAGCGGTAGTCGCCGTACCCCTGCCCGGACCACTCGAGCGGCAGGTTGTCGAGCGAGTACAGCGGGTCGCCGGGGTCGTAGTCCACGGACGTGCCGACCACCGCGGTGCGCTTGAGCGCGAGCGGGTGGGCGTCCTGCGCGGGGAGCCGCGGACCGTAGTAGAGGTGCTCGAGGTGCCCGAACCGGGTGCGGCGGAACCAGTAGCTGGTGGTGTCGGTGTCGAGCCGGAACGTGTCTCCGGCGACGGCGATCGGCATCCCTACCTCCGGTCGAGCAGCTCGTCGGCGCGGGTCCGGGCCCACCGCTCGGCGTTCTCGACGTCGTCGAGCGTCACCGCCTCGGCGCTCACGCCGTCGTGCTCCCCGAGCACCCGTTCCACGGTGTCGACGATGTCGAGGAACCCGATGCGGCCGTCGAGGAACGCGCCGACGCCCTGCTCGTTCGCGGCGTTGTAGACGGCCGGGTGCGTGGCGCTGGCCGCCGCGGCCGCGCGCGCGAGCCCGACGGCCGGGAAGGTCGCCTCGTCGAGCGGCTCGAAGGTCCAGGCGGTCGCCTGCGTCCAGTCGCACGGCGTCGCCACGGGATCGAGGCGTTCGGGCCACGACAGGCCGAGCGCGATGGGCAGGCGCATGTCGGGCGGGCTGGCCTGCGCGATGGTCGACCCGTCGACGAACTCGACCATCGAGTGCACGACCGACTGGGGGTGCACGACGACGGTGATGCGGTCGACGGGGAGGTCGAACAGCAGGTGCGCCTCGATGAGCTCGAGGCCCTTGTTCATCAGGCTCGCGGAGTTGACCGTGACGACGGGGCCCATGCTCCACGTGGGGTGGGCCAGCGCCTGGTCCGGCGTGACGGTCTTGATCTGGTCGCGCGCGCGGCCGCGGAACGGGCCGCCGCTCGCCGTGAGGATCAGGCGGCGGACCTCGGCGTGCGTGCCGGAGCGCAGCGCCTGCGCGATCGCGCTGTGCTCCGAGTCGACAGGAACGATCTGGTCGGGCCGCTGCATCGTCGCCTTGACGAGCGCACCCCCGACGACGAGGGACTCCTTGTTGGCCAGCGCGAGCGTGGACCCGGCGCGCAGCGCCGCGAGCGTGGGCCGCAGGCCGACCGACCCCGTGATGCCGTTGAGCACGACGTCGGTGCCGCGGCTCGCCAGCTCGGTCGCCGCCTCGGGCCCGGCGAGCACCTCGGGCGCGACGCCGGCGTCGCCGAGCGCGGCGCGCAGCGCCCCCCCGCGCGCAGGATCGGCGACGGCGACGGCCCGCACCCCCAGCTCGGCGGCCTGCGCGGCGAGCAGCGCGACGTCTCCCCCGCCGGCGCTGAGAGCCTCGACACGGAACCGGTCCGGGTGGCGTCGGACGACGTCGACGGCCTGTGTGCCGATCGACCCGGTCGACCCCAACAGGGTGATGCTGCGTTGCATGGGCTCATCCTCCCAGGCGGCGCACAGTGCGCGATCTCACCCGTGTCGCTGCTTGACTTCCCGCTCGCGCCGATAACGACCCAGGTCGCAGCCTCACAGCGACGTACTTACGTTCGTGTCATGCTCACTGACGACAAGCGGCCCCGCCGGGGGTCCCGACGCCGCCTGCTGGCCGGCGTCGTCACGCTCGTGGCGGCGGGCACCTCCGTGGCGTTCGCCGCCCCTGCCGCCGCCGACGCCGGCGACGGCAGCACCCACACCATCTTCGCGACGCGCGAGGGCCTCGTCGGCCGCACGACGGCGAACGGGCACGTCATCACGCCGAACGACCACTTCGTTGCCCTGCCGTCCACGCGTGCGCTGTCCCCGCAGGGCACGGGCGCCTACTCGGTGCGCGTGTGCGCCCCGTCGACGGGCCGGTGCGAGTACGCCCCCGTGTGGGACGTCGGCCCGTGGAACACCGGGGACGACTACTGGTCGACGACCCGCCACTACGCGACCGACCTGCCGGTGGGCACCCCGCAGGCGTCCGCCGCGTACCGCCTCGGCCACAACGGGGGCCGGGACCAGTTCGGCCGCACCGTGACGCAGCCGGCGGGCATCGACCTCGCGGACGGCACCTTCACCGAGGGCCTGCGGCTGAAGAGCAACGCGTGGATCAAGGTCACCTACCTGTGGCAGGGCAGCGCACCGACCGGTGTCATCGACTCCCGCACCCGGCCGCTCAACGTGCGCTCCGGGCCCGGGACGGGCTACCGCGTCGTCGGCCTCGCGGCGAACACCGCGCGGGTCCCGCTCCTGTGCCACCTGCGCGGCACGTGGATCACGGGCTCGCGGGGAACCACGAACCTCTGGTACCGCATCGGTCCGCGGAACTGGGTGTCCGACGCGTACGTGATCACCGGGACCGGGAAGCCGGTCGCGCCTCGCTGCTGAGCACGCCGTCGGCGGGCTCCGCGGGGTCGGCGTGCACCGCATCCCGCCCGCGCATCACCACCCCAGCCGCCACCGCGGCCACGACGACCACCGCCGCGGCCGGGAGCGTCACCGCACCCGCACCGTGGCCTGCCACGACGGCAGCCGCAGCCGCGGCCCCGACGGCGATCCCCCCGTTGAACACCACCGGGATGAGCGCGCTCGCCGTGGTGCGGTGCTCCGGACCGCCGAGCCGGAGGATCGCCGTCTGCGCGAGCGGCGGCAGCGCCCCGGACGCGACGGCCCACAGCAGCACGACGCCCGTCCCGACCGCCGCACCCGTCGCCGCGG
>CBINDH010000033.1:0-13692 GCA_966249365.1 uncultured Xylanimonas sp.
CGTGCGATCGCGCCGGCCTCCGGGTGGCGCCCGTCGAACGCGCCGACCCGCGTCGCGAACGCGAGGTCGAACGGCGCTTCCGAGTCGGCGAGCTCGAACTCCTCGGCGGCGACGTGGCGCACGCTGAGGACTCCGCGCGCGATCTCCGCCGCCGCGTTCCGCTCCGTGAGCGCGACCCCTCGCGCGGACCGGTCGATGACGAGGATGTGCCCGTACCCGATGCGCCGGGCGACGGCCTTCGCGGCCGCGCCCGGGGCGCCGCCGATCTCCAGGACGCGCAGGCCGTCGCGCAGCGGCAGCGCGTCGACGACGGCGGCGAGACGAGGCGAGAGACCCGACATCGCAGCGCTCACCACCCGTACTCGTGACGGCGGCGGAGCATCGCGCCGAGCATCGCCGGCACCATGAGCAGGTGGCCGGCCGTCAGGACCGCGGTGCCGTCGAGCGCCCAGGTCCAGTAGACCGGCAGCACCGCCAGGAACGGCACGTACATCGCCACGGCCATCTCGGCGATCGACGCCGGGCCGTGCCCGCGGATGCCCATCCACACGGCCATGCCGAGCGACATGTTCGTCGCCATCACCAGGGCGTGCGCCGTGACGCTCGCGCTCAGGCCGGGCCAGGCGAACGACCAGACCGGCTCCAGCACGACCATGCCCGCCACCATGGCGACCAGCATCTCCACCGCGTGGCGCGCGAACCGTCGCGCCGGGGACCGGCCGACGCCGTGCTCGTGGTTGTGACTCATCTCGACTCCTCGTGGCTCGACGTTCGGACACACGACAGCGTCGGCGGGCCGCGGCGACGCCGTCACGTGCCAGACGTCATGCCTCGGGTCACGTCCGGAGGGTGACCCGGGCACCGTCAGACGATGCCGAGGTCACGGGCGCGCAGGGCAGCCTGGGTGCGGTCGCGCACCTCGAGCTTCGCCAGCACTCCGGTGACGAGGTTCTTGACGGTCCCCTCGGCGAGGAACAGGGCGGCGGCGATCTCGCGGTTGCTCAGCCCGTCGGCCAGCAGCCGCACGACCTCCACCTCCCGGTCGGTCAGCGGGTGCTCGGGGGCGGGTGTGTCCTCGGGCAGGGCTGCGACGCGCGCCACGACCTTCGCGGCGACCGACGGCTGGAGCACCGTCTCTCCCCGGGCGGCCGCCTGCAGCGCCTCGACGAGGCGTGCCGCGGTCACGTCCTTGAGGAGGTAGCCGACCGCCCCGGCCCGGAGCGCGGCGAAGACGTCCTCGTCGTCGTCGAACGTGGTCAGGGCGATCACGCGGACGCCCGGCTGCTCGGAGCGCAGGCGTGCGGTGGCGGCGATGCCGTCGAGCACCGGCATCCGCAGGTCCATGAGGACGACGTCGGGTCGATGCGTCGCGCTCGCCCGGACGGCCTGCGCGCCGTCGGCCGCGGACCCGACGACGTCGATGCCGGGCTGCACCTCGAGCAGCGTCGTGAGCGCCTCGCGGAACAGGGCCTGGTCGTCGGCCACGAGCACCCGGACGGTCATCCCGGCACCTCGACGACGAGGGTCGTGGTCCCGGCGGCACCCGCGGACTCCAACGACATCCGGCCGCCGACGTGCGCCATGCGCTCGGCCAGCCCCGCGAGCCCGAAGCCGTCGCCGTGGTCCTCGGGCAGGCCCCTGCCGTCATCGCGGACCTCGAGCCTGACGCGGTCGTCGTCGCGGAAGTCGAGCACGACCGCGGTGCGCGTCGCGTCCGCGTGCTTGCGCACGTTCGTCAGGCCTTCCTGCGCCGCACGGAACAGCGACTCGTCCACGTCGGCGCGCAGGGGCCGGGGCCGGCCGCGGACGTCCAGGTCGGTCGGGACGCCCGCCTGCGTCGCCTCCGCGACGAGGGTCCGCAGCGCGTCCGCCAGCTCCGGACGGTGCTCGCGCAGCGCGGCCACCGACCGCCGCACCTCCGCGAGCGCCTGTCCCGACTGCTCCTGGGCCTGGGCCAGCATCGTGTCGAGTCGCTCCGGGCCGGCGGTGGTGATGACGGCACGCGCCGCCTCGAGCGTCATCTGGACGACGGTGAGGTGGTGTCCGACGCCGTCGTGGATGTCGCGCGCGAGGCGGTTCCGTTCCTGGATGGTGGCGAGCTGCTCGGCCTGCGCGGCGTACCCGCGAAGGCGGGCGTGCGCGGCGGCGAGCTCGGCCCGTGCCGTCCGCTCCCGGACCAGCAGCTCGGTCACGACGACGGTGAACGTCGTGACGGCGAGGGTTCCGAGGCCCTCGCCGAGCACGTCCGGCCACCGCATGCCGAGGTGGGCGAGCGGGACGACGGCGGCCACGCAGACGGCCAGCGGCAACGGCAGGAGGAGGACGGACTGCGAGACCAGTACGACCAGGAGGAGGACGGCCCCCACCGCGGCGCCGGAGAGCGAGAACGCCGTGTATCCGAGCGCGAGCTGCACGCCGACGTACGCCGCCGCCCACACCAGGGAGCGGTGCTCGACGACGCGGAACCCGAGGATCGCGATCACCGCGTAGGCGAGCCCGACCAGCAGCGTCGGCACGAGTCGTTCGGTCGCGGACCCCAGGGGGAGTGTCAGGTACGCGACGACCGTGAGGACTGCCAGGGCCCGGTCCACCGGTTCACTGTGCAGGACCCGGTGTGCCCGGTCAACCAGGCGGCCGGGTCGCGGCGTGGCCGCTGCTGGCTGTCCGGGGGCGCCGCTAGCCTCGCGGGCATGAGCGTGGGGGAGCTGTTCGCGAGCGCCGGCGTGTGGGTCGGCGCGGTCGCGCTGTCGGTGGGGCTGGGCGCGGTGCTGGTGCCGTGGGTGCTGCGGCGCACGGAGCGGGAGCTTGACGCGGAGGCGGCCGCAGCGCGCGTGCTGGCGGGGTCGACGTGGATCGGCCTGCTCGAACGGCTGGCCATCACGGTGAGCATCCTCGCCGGGTACCCGGAGGGTGTCGCCGTCGTCGTCGCGATCAAGGGTCTCGGGCGGGTCTACGAGCTTCGGGACCGGCCGTGGGAGCGCGAGCACTTCGTCGTCGGGACGCTCGCGTCGGTCGCGTGGGCGGGCATGTGCGGCCTGGCAGGGCGCGGCCTGGTGCACCTGATCGTGGCGCCCCTGGGCTGACCGGATAGACTTAGCCGGGCCCTCCGCGGCCTCGTTGCTTCACGCACACCCCATACCTGCCCCCGAACGACGTAGGGAAGACTCACGACCGTGGCTACCACCAACGACATCAAGAACGGCACCGTCCTGCGGATCGACGGTCAGCTCTGGACGATCATCGAGTTCCAGCACGTCAAGCCGGGCAAGGGTGGCGCGTTCGTCCGCACGAAGATGAAGAACGTCGTCTCGGGCAAGACGGTCGACAAGACGTTCAACGCGGGCATCAAGATCGAGACGGCCAACGTGGACCGCCGCGACTACCAGTACTCGTACATGGACGGCGAGGACTTCGTCTTCATGGACACCGACACCTGGGAGCAGCACCACATCCCGGCCGCCGTCGTCGGTGACGCGAAGGACTACATGCTCGAGGGCATGAACGTCATGATCGCCATGAACGAGGGCACGCCGCTCTACGTCGAGCTTCCCGCCTCCGTCGTGCTCGAGATCACGCAGGCCGACCCGGGCCTGCAGGGCGACCGCTCCACCGGTGGCACCAAGCCCGCCACGCTGGAGACCGGCAAGGAGATCCAGGTCCCGCTCTTCCTCGAGCCGGGCGTCAAGGTCAAGGTGGACACGCGCGACGGGTCGTACCTCGGCCGCGTGAACGACTGATCCGGATGGGTGCACGTACCAAGGCCCGCAAGCGCGCCGCGGACATCCTCTTCGAGGCGGAGCAGCGCCGGTGGGACGCCGTGCGGCTGCTGCGCGAGCGGATCGAGAAGCCGCTGACCGAGTCGCCGGTGCCGCAGTACGCGGCGGACATCGTCGAGGGCGTCGTCGCGCACCGTGAGCGCATCGACGAGCTGCTGGAGACGTACTCGAACGGCTGGACGATCGAGCGCATGCCGGCCGTCGACCGTGCCCTGCTGCGCATCGCGGCCTGGGAGGTCCTGTTCAACGAGGACGTGCCCGACGCCGTCGCGATCGACGAGGCGGTCGACCTGGCCTCGCAGCTGTCGACCGACGACTCGCCGGCGTTCGTCAACGGCCTGCTGGGCCGCATCGTCGAGCTGAAGCCGACGCTGCTGCTCTAGCGGATGTGACACAGATCGCGCCCGCACACCGGACAGGTGTGCGGGCGCTTTCGTCTGCTCGGTTACTGTGGGGACCGCACGGATTCCCGTCCGACACCCTTTAAGCCCGTCCTGTGAGGCGGAGAAGGAGGTCCGGTGAGCTTCGGCCTGCCATCAGTCACCACGGTCCTCGGTGCCGAGGACATCACGCGGGCGTTGACCCGCATCGCCCACGAGGTGGTCGAGCGCTCCAAGGGCGCCGCCGACGTCGTCCTGCTGGGCATCCCCACCCGAGGCGTTCCGCTCGCGCACCGGCTCGCGGAGCGTCTGGGCGCCATCGATCCCGCGTTCGACCCGGCTGCCGCCCTCGGCGAGCTCGACGTGACGATGTACCGCGACGACCTGCACCGCAACCCCACCCGCGCCGTCGGCGTGACCCGGCTGCCGGAGGGCGGCATCGACGACAAGATCGTCGTCCTGGTCGACGACGTGCTGTACTCGGGCCGCACCATCCGGGCCGCGCTCGACGCGATCAGCGACCTGGGCCGGCCGCGGGCCGTGCGCCTCGCGTGCCTGGTGGACCGCGGGCATCGCGAGCTGCCGATCCGCCCCGACTTCGTGGGCAAGAACCTGCCGACGTCGACGAGCGAGCGCGTCCAGGTGCGCCTCGCGGAGATCGACGGCGCGGACGCGGTCGTCATCGCCGGCCGCGCGGACGAGAACGCGGAGGCGGCGAGGTGAAGCACCTGCTCTCGACCGCGGACCTGAGCCTCGACGAGGCGATCCTGCTGCTCGACACCGCCGCCCAGATGTCGGCCACGCAGTCGCGCGAGATCAAGAAGCTGCCGACGCTGCGCGGGCGCACCGTGGTCAACCTGTTCTTCGAGGACTCGACGCGCACGCGCATCTCGTTCGAGACCGCCGCGAAGCGCCTGTCGGCCGACGTCATCAACTTCTCGGCCAAGGGGTCGAGCGTGTCGAAGGGCGAGTCGCTCAAGGACACCGCGCTGACCCTGCACGCCATGGGTGCCGACGCCGTCGTGGTGCGGCACTGGGCGAGCGGGGCGCCGCACCAGCTCGCGCACGCGGGCTGGCTCGACGCCGCCGTGCTCAACGCGGGCGACGGCACCCACCAGCACCCGACGCAGGCGCTGCTCGACGCGTTCACGATCCGCCGCCACCTCGTGCCGGACGGGGGCGTCGGCCGGGACCTCAAGGGCCTCAAGGTCGCGATCGTCGGCGACGTGCTGCACTCGCGGGTCGCGCGCTCGAACGTCACCCTGCTGCGCACGCTCGGCGCGGACGTGACGCTCGTCGCGCCGCCGACGCTGCTGCCCGTCGGGGTCGAGACGTGGCCGTGCGCGACGTCGTACGACCTCGACGCGACCCTCACGCAGTGGCAGCCCGACGCCGTGATGATGCTGCGCGTCCAGCGCGAGCGGATGTCCGGCGGCGCGGGCGCGTTCTTCCCCAGCGCGCTGGAGTACTCGCGCCGTTACGGGCTCGACGCGCGCCGCCAGGCGCTGCTGCCGGACCACGCCATCGTCATGCACCCCGGGCCCATGAACCGCGGCCTGGAGATCTCCGCGCAGGCCGCCGACTCGACGCGCAGCGTCATCGTCGAGCAGGTCGCCAACGGCGTCGCCGTGCGCATGGCCGCCCTGTACCTGCTGCTCGCCGGGGGCTCCTCGGCCGAAGGGACCACGATCTGATGACCCCGTACGTGCTTCGCAACGTCCGCCCGCTCGGCGGCGACCAGGTCGACGTCCTCCTGGCCGACGGCGTCGTCGCCGCGATCGGCACGGATCTGGCCGCGCCGGCCGACGCCGTCGTCGTCGACGGCACGGGCCACGTGCTCCTGCCGGGGCTCGTGGACCTGCACACCCACCTGCGCGAACCGGGGCGCGAGGACGCCGAGACCGTCGAGTCCGGGACGCGCGCGGCCGCCGCGGGCGGCTTCACCGCCGTGCACGCCATGGCGAACACCACCCCCGTGGCCGACACGGCGGGCGTGGTCGAGCAGGTGTGGCGGCTCGGGCAGGACGCCGGCTGGGTCGACGTGCACCCGGTCGGTGCGGTCACGGTCGGGCTCGCGGGGGAGCACCTCGCCGAGCTCGGCGCGATGGCCGACTCGAAGGCGGCCGTCCGCGTGTTCTCGGACGACGGCAAGTGCGTCCACGACCCCGTGCTGATGCGCCGGGCGCTCGAGTACGTCAAGGCGTTCGACGGCGTCATCGCCCAGCACGCCCAGGAGCCGCGCCTGACCGACGGCGCCCAGATGCACGAGGGCATCGTCTCGGCGGAGATCGGCCTGGCCGGCTGGCCGGCCGTCGCCGAGGAGGCGATCATCGCCCGCGACGTGCTCCTGGCCGAGCACGTCGGCTCGCGCCTGCACGTGTGCCACCTGTCGACGCGCGGCTCGGTCGAGATCGTGCGCTGGGCCAAGTCGCGCGGCATCGACGTCACCGCCGAGGTCACCCCGCACCACCTCGCCCTGACCGACGAGCTCGCCCGCGGCTACGACCCGACGTTCAAGGTCAACCCGCCGCTGCGCACCGCCGACGACGTCGAGGCGGTCCGCGAGGGCCTCGCCGACGGCACGATCGACATCGTCGCGACCGACCACGCCCCGCACCCGGTCGAGGACAAGGACTGCGAGTGGGCAGCCGCCGCGTTCGGGATGACGGGCCTCGAGACGGCGCTCTCGGTCGTCCAGGAGACGATGGTCGACACAGGCCGCCTGACCTGGGCCGACGTGGCCCGCGTGATGTCGTCGAACCCCGCCCGGATCGGGCGCATCGACGACGCGCACGGCCGCCCGATCGCGGTGGGCGAGCCCGCCAACCTCGTGCTGGTCGACCCCTCCGCCACGCGCGTGGTCGACGGCGCCGAGCAGGAGACCGCCTCGACCAACACACCCTTCCGCGGACGGACGCTGCCCGGCCGCGTCGTGGCCACGTTCCTGCGCGGCCGCGCCACTGTCCTCGACTGCACCCCGGTGGTGACCCGATGAACCTCCCCGTCCCTGTCGCCGTCGGCATCTGGATCGTCGTCGGCCTCGTGCTGCTCATCGTCGTGCTCGGCGGCCGCCGCCGGCTCGCGCAGCGCACCGGCCAGCTCGTGCCGGTGCCGCCCGAGCCCCCGGCCGACCTGGGCGACCTGCGTCTCGGGCCGATCGAGGCCTCCTACGTCTCGACGACCATCGCGGGCGACTGGCTCGCCCGCGTCGGCGCGCACGGCCTCGGCGACCCGGCCGCCGCGCACGTCACCGTGCACGACGCCGGGGTGCTCATCGAGCGCACCGGCACCACGCCCGTGTTCCTGCCCGCGAGCGCCCTGCGTGCCGCCGGGCTCGCCCCCGGCATGGCGGGCAAGTTCGTCGGGACCGACGGTCTCGTGGTGCTGACCTGGCTCGCGCCGTCGGACGGGAACGTGCGCGCGCTCCAGCTCGACACCGGGCTGCGCACCCGCCACGCCACCGACCGTTCCCGCATCGTCGACGCCGTGCGGCACCTGATCGTCGCGGTGCCCGCCCCTGAGGAGACCCCATGACCGACCAGGCCCTGCTCGTTCTCGAGGACGGCACGGTGGCCCGCGGCCGCGCGTACGGCGCCCGCGGCACCACCCTCGGCGAGATCGTCTTCGCCACCGGCATGACGGGGTACCAGGAGACGCTGACCGACCCGTCGTTCCACCGGCAGATCGTCGTCATGACGGCGCCGCACATCGGCAACACCGGCGTGAACCCGGAGGACCCGGAGTCGGGTCGCATCTGGGTGTCGGGCTGGGTCGTGCGCGACCGCGCGCGCCGCGCCTCGAACTGGCGGGCGGAGCGCACGCTGGACGAGGAGCTGGAGCTGCAGGGCGTCGTCGGCATCTCCGACGTCGACACGCGGTTCCTGACGCGGCACCTGCGGGAGCGCGGCGTGATGCGCGCGGGCATCTTCTCGGGTGCCGACCTGCTCGACGACTCCGGGCACGAGGTCCGGGTCGACGAGCTTCAGGCGCGCGTGCAGGCCGCCCCGCTGATGGCGGGCGCGGACCTGGCGCGCGAGGTCACGACGGCCGAGCCGTACACGATCGAGCCGGCCGGCGAGTTCGCCGGCAAGGAGCCGGTCGCGACGGTCGTCGGGCTCGACCTGGGCATCAAGTCGATGACGCCGCAGCGGCTCGCGGAGCGCGGGGTGCGGATGCACGTCGTGCCGCAGTCGTGGACGTTCGAGCAGATCGAGGCGCTGCTGCCCGCCGACGCGCCGCGCGGCGTGTTCTTCTCCAACGGCCCGGGTGACCCGGGTGCGGCGACGCACGAGGTCGAGGTGCTGCGCCGGGTGCTCGACGCGCGCATCCCGTTCTTCGGCATCTGCTTCGGCAACCAGCTCTTCGGCCGTGCCCTCGGGTACGGGACGTACAAGCTGGCGTACGGGCACCGCGGCATCAACCAGCCGGTGCAGGACCGCACGACGGGCAAGGTCGAGGTCACGGCGCACAACCACGGCTTCGCGGTCGACGCGCCGCTCGACGCCGTCAGCGTCGCCCCGCACGACCCCGGGTACGGCCGCGTCCTCGTCAGCCACGTCGGGCTCAACGACAATGTCGTGGAGGGCCTGACCGCCCTCGACATCCCCGCCTTCTCGGTGCAGTACCACCCCGAGGCGGCCGCAGGCCCGCACGACTCGGCCTACCTGTTCGACCGGTTCGTCGAGCTCATGGCGACCGCCCAGCCCGTGAAGGTCCCGGATTCGGTGCTCGCCGAGCTCGGTGAGAAGGAGACCATCTGATGCCCCGCCGCACCGACATCTCGTCCGTCCTCGTCATCGGCTCGGGACCCATCGTCATCGGGCAGGCCTGCGAGTTCGACTACTCCGGGACGCAGGCGTGCCGCGTGCTCAAGGAGGAGGGCCTGCGGGTCATCCTCGTGAACTCCAACCCGGCCACGATCATGACCGACCCGGAGTTCGCCGACGCGACGTACGTCGAGCCGATCACGACCGAGGTGCTCACGAGCATCATCGCCAAGGAGCGCCCCGACGCCCTGCTGCCGACGCTCGGCGGCCAGACGGCCCTCAACGCGGCCATCGCGCTGCACGAGGCCGGCGTGCTCGAGAAGTACGACGTCGAGCTCATCGGCGCGAACATCGCCGCGATCCAGAAGGGCGAGGACCGCGAGCAGTTCCGCGACGTCGTCGCCCGGTGCGGTGGCGAGTCGGCCCGCTCGCACATCATCCACACGATCGAGGCGGCGCTCGAGGCCGCCGAGGACCTCGGCTACCCGATGGTGGTGCGCCCGTCGTTCACGATGGGCGGCCTGGGCTCGGGCATCGCGTACGACGAGGACGACCTGCGCCGCATCGTGGGCCAGGGCCTGCACTACTCGCCGACCACCGAGGTGCTCCTGGAGGAGTCGATCCTCGGGTGGAAGGAGTACGAGCTCGAGCTGATGCGCGACAAGCACGACAACGTCGTGGTCGTCTGCTCGATCGAGAACCTCGACCCGATGGGCGTGCACACCGGTGACTCGATCACCGTCGCGCCCGCGCTCACCCTCACCGACCGCGAGTACCAGCGGCTGCGCGACATCGGCATCGCCGTGATCCGCGAGGTCGGCGTCGACACGGGCGGCTGCAACATCCAGTTCGCGATCAACCCCGTCAACGGGCGCGTCATCGTCATCGAGATGAACCCGCGCGTGTCGCGTTCCTCGGCGCTCGCGTCGAAGGCGACGGGCTTCCCGATCGCGAAGATCGCCGCGAAGCTCGCCGTCGGGTACACGCTCGACGAGATCCCGAACGACATCACGCAGGTCACCCCGGCGTCGTTCGAGCCGACGCTCGACTACATCGTGGTCAAGGTGCCCCGGTTCGCGTTCGAGAAGTTCCCGGCCGCGGACGACACGCTGACCACCACCATGAAGTCGGTGGGCGAGGCGATGGCGCTGGGCCGCAACTTCACCGAGGCGCTCGGCAAGGCGCTGCGCTCGATCGACAAGGCGGGCGTGCAGTTCCACTGGGACGGCGAGCCCGTCGCGGGCGAGGCCCTCGAGCAGCTGCTCGACGACATCACGCGCCCGACCGAGTTCCGCATGGTCGGCGTGCAGCAGGCGCTACGCGCGGGCGCCACGATCGACCAGGTCTTCGAGGCCACCAAGATCGACCCGTGGTTCCTCGACCAGATCCAGCTCATGAACGAGGTCGCGGCGTCGGTCGCGGCGGCGCCCACGCTGACCGAGGACGTGCTGCGCGACGCGAAGCGCAACGGCCTGTCGGACCGGCAGATCGCCGCGCTGCGCGGCATGGGCTCGACCGGTGAGCAGTCGGTGCGCGAGATCCGCCACGCCCTCGGCGTGCGGCCCGTGTTCAAGACGGTGGACACCTGCGCGGCCGAGTTCGCGGCCAAGACGCCGTACCACTACTCGTCGTACGACTTCGAGACCGAGGTCGCGCCGCGCGAGCGCGAGGCCGTGATCATCCTCGGCTCGGGCCCGAACCGCATCGGCCAGGGCATCGAGTTCGACTACTCGTGCGTGCACGCGACCCTGACGCTCGCCGAGAAGTACGAGACGGTCATGGTCAACTGCAACCCGGAGACGGTCTCGACCGACTACGACACCTCGGACCGGCTCTACTTCGAGCCGCTGACGTTCGAGGACGTCCTCGAGGTCTACCAGGCCGAGCTCGCCGCCGGCCCGGTCAAGGGCATCATCGTCCAGCTCGGCGGCCAGACGCCGCTGTCCCTCGCTCGCCGTCTCGCCGACGCCGGCCTGCCCGTCCTGGGCACGACGCCGGAAGCGATCGACGCCGCCGAGGACCGCGGCCTGTTCGGCCAGGTGCTCGTCGACGCCGGCCTGCCGGCCCCCGCGTTCGGCACGGCCCGCACCCTGGGCCAGGCCGTCGAGGTCGCCGAGCGCATCGGCTACCCGGTGCTGGTGCGGCCCTCGTACGTGCTCGGCGGTCGCGGCATGGAGCTCGTCTACTCGCGCGACCAGCTCACCACGTACGTCGAGCGGGCGATCGCCGCGGCGTCCGCGACAGCCGCCGCGTCGGGCAACGTGCTGTCGGCGCCGCTGCTCATCGACCGCTTCCTCGACAACGGCATCGAGATCGACGTCGACGCCCTCTACGACGGCACCGAGCTGTACCTCGGCGGCGTCATGGAGCACATCGAGGAGGCCGGAATCCACTCGGGCGACTCGGCGTGCGTGCTGCCGCCCGTGTCGCTGAGCGAGCACGAGATCGACCGCATCCGCCGCTCGACCGAGGCGATCGCGAAGGGCGTCGGCGTGCGCGGCCTCCTCAACGTGCAGTACGCGCTCGTCAGCGACGTGCTGTACGTCCTCGAGGCGAACCCGCGCGCCTCGCGCACCGTCCCGTTCGTGTCCAAGGCCACCGGCGTGAGCCTCGCCAAGGCGGCCGCGCGCGTCATGGTGGGGGAGACCATCGCCGACCTGCGCGCCGAGGGGGTGCTGCCCGCGACGGGCGACGGCGGCACCCTCGACCTCGAGGCACCCATCGCCGTCAAGGAGGCCGTGCTGCCGTTCAAGCGGTTCCGCACCGCCGACGGCCACGTCGTCGACACCGTGCTCGGCCCCGAGATGCGCTCGACCGGCGAGGTCATGGGCTTCGACGCGGACTTCCCGCGCGCGTTCGCCAAGTCGCAGGCCGCGGCCTACGGCGGCCTGCCCACCTCGGGCAAGGTGTTCGTGTCGGTCGCCGACCGCGACAAGCGCGCGATCGTCTTCCCGATCAAGAAGCTCACCGACCTCGGCTTCGAGGTGCTCGCCACCGCCGGCACGGCCCAGGTGCTGTACCGCAACGGCATCCCCGCCACGGTCGTGCGCAAGCACTCCGAGGGCACGGGCCCGGACGGCGAGCCGACGATCGTCGAGCTGATCACCGCCGGCGGCGTCGACCTGGTGATCAACTCCCCGTCCGGCCAGGCGGGCGTCCGCGCCGACGGGTACGAGATCCGCGCGGCCACCACCGCCGCCGACAAGCCGATCGTCACCACGATCGACGAGCTCGGCGCGGTCGTGCAGGCCATCGAGGCGATCATCGCCGGACCCTTCGGCGTCGGGTCGCTGCAGGAGCACACGGCGGCGACCGCAGCCCGGAAGGCAGCCCTCTGATGGCCGAGCAGAAGGGCGCCCTGCCGGTCGAGCCGCGTCGAGACCCCTTCGGCGCCCGCCTCGCCGCGGCGATGGACGACCTCGGCCCACTGTGCGTCGGCATCGACCCGCACGCGTCGCTCCTCGACGCGTGGGGGCTGCCCGACGACGCGACCGGCCTGCGCGAGTTCTCGCTGCGGGTCGTCGACGCGGTGGGCGGGCGCGTCGCCGCGCTCAAGCCGCAGGCGGCGTTCTACGAGCGGCACGGCTCGGCGGGCGTCGCGGTGCTGGAGGAGACGATCGCGGCCGCGCGCGCGGCGGGCACGCTGTGCATCGTCGACGCGAAGCGCGGCGACATCGGCTCGACCATGGGCGCCTACGCCGAGGCGTTCCTGTCCGACGGCTCGCCCCTGGCCGGCGACGCGCTGACCGTCTCCCCGTACCTCGGCTTCGGGTCGCTCGCCCCGGCGGCGGCGCTCGCGGCCGAGACCGGGCGCGGCCTGTTCGTGCTGTGCCTGACCTCCAACACGGAGGGCTTCGAGGTCCAGCACGCGCGGACCGCCGACGGCGTCACGCTGGCCGCCTCCGTGGCCGCGCAGGCCGGCGTCCTCAATGCGGGCGCCGCGCCGATGGGTTCGGTCGGTCTCGTCGTGGGTGCGACCGTCGGGGACGCGATCGCGGCGACCGGCACGGACCTCGAGGCCGTCAACGGGCCTCTCCTGGCGCCGGGTGTTGGTGCGCAGGGCGCGGGTGCCGCCGAGCTCGCGACGGTGTTCGGTGGTGCGCGCCGTCAGGTGCTCGCGTCGTCGTCGCGCGGGGTGCTGCGTGCGGGACCGGACGCGGGTGCGCTGCGCGCGGCGGCCGACGCCGCCGTCGTCGAGGCGCGCGAGGCGCTGCGGGGCTGACCGTCGCACGAGGGCGCGGACCGACCGTCTCGGTCGGGCCGCGCCCTCGTGCCGTCAGGCGACGGGGGAGAGCACCTCGACCCGGTTGCCGACCGCGTCGGCGGTGTGGAACCGCTCGTACCCGGCGAACGTGAGCCGATCGCTCCAGTCGACGTCGAACCCCAGCCCGGCGAGCCGGGCCCCGGCGGCTTCGAGCGACGCGGCGTCGTCGACCACGAACGCGGGGTGCCCCTTGCGTGCCGGCACCACCGGGTCCGCGATGCCGACGTGCACCTCCGCCACCCGCCGGCGGGGTCGAACGCGCGGACCCAGCAGCCGCCGCGGCCCGCGAGCGCCTCCGGCTTGGGCACCTCGGTGAGCCCGAGCCCCTCGGCGTAGAAGCGGCGGGCGTCGGGCTCGCCGCCGGGCGGACAGGTGACCTGGACGTGGTGGAGGCGAACCTGGACATCGCCTCCATGAGCGGCGTGCTGGCAATCGCCCACGGCGGCACGGGGGCGAGCGACGCGGCCACAGCCCTTGCCAACCTGGGCGGCGGCGGCTCGGGGGGC
>CBINDH010000034.1:0-13501 GCA_966249365.1 uncultured Xylanimonas sp.
CCCGGACCCCGTCGGCGGGCGCCGCAGATAGACGAGGCGGGTGCCGTGGGCGAGTGCCCGGGCGAGCGCGGCGACGACACGGGCCGCGGTGTCCCCCGCGACGAGCGGGAGGTCGGCGCCGACGGCGAGCACGGGCGCCAGCGCACGGTCGGCGGCGTCGTCGCCGAGCAGGTGCGCGACGACCCGGTCCGGGACGCGCAGCATGCGGCCGGGCAACGGCCGTTCGGGTTCCTCGAGCTCGACGAGGCCGCCGGCGATCAGCGGTCCGTGGAGCAGCCGCGCCCGGTCGGAGGCCGCACCGAGCGGCACCCCGCACAGCGCGAGCGCGACCTCGACGCGCGGGCGGCGCTGCGTGACGTCGTCGTTGAGGTAGCCGAAGAGCTGCCCGAAGCGCGAGTCGACCTCGGCGGCGAGCGCGACGAGCAGCAGCTCGACGTCGAGGTCGTCCAGCCCGAACCCGGCGCGCAGACGGCGCAGCCGCAGCGGCGCACCGGAGCGGTCGGCGGCCGCCTCGACGTCGCGCAGGCGGTCCGCGGCGGGTCCAGGGAGCGGGACGCCGGTGGTGCCGGGCCGCGCGAGGATGCGGTCGACGGCGTCGTCGCTCAGGTACAGCCCGCGGTACGGGTCGTCGGGCTGCGGGTCGTCCGCGCGCCGCGCGGCGACGAGCGCGCGGATGCGCTCCTCGACGACGCCGAGCCGGCCGAGCAGGTGCGCGACCGACGGGTCCGCGGTGGTGCGCTGAGCGAGGTCGGTCACGGCGTCTCCCGGAGGTCGACGACGTCGACGCCGAGCGGCTCGCGCACGGGCGGCCCGGCCGGCACGGGCGGTCCGGGTACGACGGGGGCGCGGACGACGACGTCGAGCGAGGGCCGCAGCTCGCCGCCGAGGGATGTCCACACGTCGGCGAACCCGCGCTCCTCGGCGGGCGGGGCCCCCGTCCGCAGGGTGACCTGCAGGCCCAGGTCGGCGAGGTCGCCGGTGAGGTGCTCTGGGGGCAGCACGGCGACCGTCGTGAGGTGCCGGAGCACGGAGTCGAGCAGCCGGTGCTCGTCCTCGGCACGCTGGGTCCAGGCGGTGACGAGGTAGGAGAGCCGGAACCAGCGGGGCGGTGGCCGGCGCGTGGCCCGGCCGTCGGCGCCGCGCGTGACGATGCTGCCGGTCTCGCGCAGACTCTCGTCCTCGCGCACGTCGTAGAGGAACACGTCGACGGTCGGGGCGTTGCGGCGCGCCGCCCAGTCCTTGGTGGGCGCCTCGAACGCGACCTCGACGTCGCCGACGGCGATGCGGACCACCGCTCGGAGCGCATTGTCGACCTCGGGGATCATCGCTCACCGCCGCAGGATGAAGTCGGGGGCGTCGACGGGCGCCGGGTTGACGAGGAGCGCCGCGCCGACCGACGCGAACGCGGGATCCGTGGCGTCGGCGCTGGCCAGCACCAGGGTGCGGGTTCCCAGCAGGTCGTTCGGGACCACGGGCACGGGCATCGACAGGCGGCCGTCGGCGGCGACCTCGACCGCGCCGGGCTGGGCGGTGATCCCGCGGTCCCAGACGGCCGTCACGCGCTCACCGGGCGGCAGGTCCTCGGCGTAGGCGAGCACCACCCTGCCGGGTCGCGCGACCGCGGGCAGCACGTGCACCCACGGCTGCACGACGTCGAGCGGGGCGGTGGCCGCGTCGTCGGCGGTCGTGGTCTGCGCCGACGACGTGGAGGCCGACACCGCCACCAGCCCCGTCCAGCGGGCCGGCTGCGTGGGCGTGGGCACCGTCCCCGCCGCCTCGGCGACGCCGCGCGCGGCACGTACGTCGGCGGGCCCGGCGGGCGAGAGCACGACCGTGAGCACCACCTCGGCGCCGGCCCGCACCTGCCCCAGCGCGCAGGTGCCCGACCCAGCGACGCAGGTGCGCGTGTCGACGGGGTCGGCGGGAGCCGGCACGACGGCGTCGGGGAACGCCGTGGTCACGGTGACGTCCCGTGCGGGGCCGGGGCCCTCGTTGCGGACCACGATCCGGGCCCGCACGGCGCGCCCCCCGACCCAGGCCGTCGGCGCGGTCAGGGTCACCGTGACCGTCACGTTGCCCGCCGGCCCGTCCGGCGTCTCGATGACGACGGTCGTCGTGTCGTCGGCCGGGTCCGGGTCGAGGCGCGACGACGTCGTCGTGACGACGACGGTGTGCGGGCCCGGGGCGGTGACCCTCACGGGGATCGGGAACACCGACGTCTCGCCCGGCGGGAGGGGTTCCGACGGCGTGCACACGACGACCGTGCCCTGGGGGGACGCCGAGCACCCCGCGGGCATCGCCCCGGGGACCACGCCAGGTGGCAGTGTGACGGTCACGGTCGGGGTCGCCTCCGCGGGTCCCGTGTTGCTGACCGATGCGGTCACCGTCGTGGTCTCGCCGACGTCGACGCGCTCGGGCGGACCGGTGAGGGTCGTGGCCAGGTTCGCGTACCACTGGAAGTCGGGCTCGCCCTGGGCTCCCACCCCGGCCGCGATGGTGCGCAGACCTGTGCCGTCGACGCGGACCGCGTAGATGCCACCGCCGTCGGCTCGCCCGGCCGGCCGTCCGGTGAAGGCGACCTCGGTGCCGTCCGGCGACCACGCGGGCTGGCGCGACGACGCGATCGCCGCGCGCGACGGCGTGGCCACGCGCGCCGCCGGTTCCTCGGCCGGGTCGGCGAGCTCGAAGCCGGTGAGCGCGGTCATCTCGGTGACGGGCAACGTCCCCTCGTCCGTGGGCTCGCCCAGCGTGAGCATCGTGACCGCTCCCGCGTTCTCGGCGCCGGCGGTGCCATCCTCCGAGGAGAACGTCACCATGCCGGCGACGGCGAGCCGCGTCCCGTCCGGAGACCAGGCTGGATCCGCTCCGTCCACGAAGCCGTCGGTCAGGCCCTCCCCGGTCGGAGGGAGCAGCGCGCTGGTGGGAGCCGTCGGCACCGGCCACGTGAGGCTCCACAGCGCGGCCGTCTCGACGTCCACCACCACGACACGGCGTGGGAGCGGGGTCCCGTCGGAGCCGTCCGCGGTTGCGCTGCTCACCATCGCCAGCCGCGTGCCGTCGGGCGACCACGCGGGCTGGGCGTCGTCGGGCGTCAGGATGGCTCCCGGCAGCTGCCCCGGGAGGTCCGCGGCCGCCCGCGTGGACAGGTCGTCCGGAGCGGTGCTGCCGTCGACCTCGACGACGAGCACACGGCCGTCGACGCCGTTCCGGTCGCGGGCGAAGGCGATGCGCGTCCCGTCGGGCGACCACGCTGGGTCGGCGTCCTGGTCGCCGGGCTCGCGGTCGACGGGCAGCGGCGCGACCTCGCCGGTCGCCACGTCCAGGACGTAGAGCACCCCGTCCCCCGCCTCGTGGTCCTCGGTCGTGCTCGTCGCACGCGCCGTGAACACGACCCGTCGTCCGTCCGGCGACCAGCTCGGCGAGGCCGCGTCGGTGAACCGCGACTCCACGGGGTCCGTCAGCAGGCGACGACCCGATCCGTCCGTGGCGGCGGCCGCACCGAGATCACGCTCGTCCCGCTCCACGGTGTAGCGGAGCGTGGTCATCGGCCCGCCGTCGATGCTGTCGAGCGCCCACGAGGGATGCGATGCCGCGCGGCCGGCGTCCGCGGCAGGCACGAGAGCGTCATCGTTGAGGACTGCGGGCGGCGCGGGGCCCGCGTCCTGCCCGGGCAGCGGACCGCCGGGGAAGACGTACGGCGTGCTGACCGCGGCGACGCTGATGACCGTGGCCGGGCCGTGGACGGCCCGCCCCGGGGAGGTGTACGCGAAGCGAGCCTGCTCCACCTCACCTCCGGGTTCGGCGCCGAGCGGGACCTGCCACGAGGCCTCGCAGCCCGCCGAGGTGCCGGAGGAGTACCCGTCGTACGGGTTGTACACGCCGACGGCCGGGTCCTCGGTCGGCGCCCCCGACAAATCCACCTCGTTGCGCACGAGCACCGCGATCGAGCCCTCGGCCAGGTACCGCGTCGTCGTGAACAGCACCATGAGCCCGGACTCCGTGGCCCGGGCATCGGGCTGGGTATCCGCCGACGGGGCGTCCGTCAGGCGCACCGGGCCACCGCCTGGCGGCGTGAGCACACCGTCCCGGTCCGGCACCTGCACGGAGTACAGGTCGCCGAGCGGGTCGTCCCGCGTGCTCGAGAACACCAGCCTCGTGGGACCGGCCCACGACGGCCACAGGTCGTCGGCGTCGGCCACGTGGTCGACCGTGTGCACGACGGGAAGGCACTCGCGGGAGTCCTCGGCGTTCACCGGCAGCCGGGCGATGCGGATCTCCCACCGCCCGCCCGCGTCCGTGGCGTAGGCGACGCGGGTGCCGTCCGGCGACACCACCGGGTGCGACTCGGCCGCGGCGTCGCAGGTCACCCGGACCAGCTCGGGGTCGGACCCGGGTGCCGTCGGGCCTGGATCGCGGGTCCACCGCACGTACACGTCGACATCGGGCTGCGACCCGGCCGCGGGTGCCGCGGCACCCCGCGTGCTCACGAACGCGTACTTGCTCTCCCCCGCGTCGATCCAGGGCGTCGACGCTTCGCGCTCGACCCCCGGCGACGGCAACCGGGTCACCTCGCCGTAGACGATCCACAGCGTGCTCGACACCACCAGCTCGGCGAGTTCGGTCGCGGTGTCGGTGAAGGCGACCTGCGGCACCCGGGCGGGGTCGTCGCCGACCGCCGTCGGCACCGCCGCTGGCCCGCCGGGGGCCGCGACGCCGAGCAGGCCGGCAGCGAGGACGACGACGGCGGCCGACACCGTCACCGCGGCGGCTCGTGAGGCCACGCGGCGCCTCCCTTCCGGTCCGGGTCTGCGTCCAGGGTCTCGGCGCACGGCAGCGCGAGACAGACGACGGCGGACCGCCGTCCGGGCACCGTCGGCTGCCCGATCGGGCAGCCGAGCCTCAGATGAGCCCCTCGCGCAGCGCGTAGGCGACGGCGTGCGCGCGGTTGCGGAGCTGGAACCGCGACGTGATGTCGTGCAGCACGTTCTTGACCGTACGTTCGGAGTACGCCAGGTACTGGGCGATCTCCGCGGTGTCCAGGCCGTCCGCGACCAGACGCAGCACCTCGATCTCGCGCGCGGCCAGCCCTGTCAGGGTCAGCCCGCGGGGCCGCAGCACCTGCCGCTGCAGCGAACCGACCTCGCTGAGCAGCCGGCCCAGCAGGTCCGCGGGGACGGCCCCCTCACCGGACGCGGCACCGCGCACGACGGCGACCAGCCGCTCCGGCGTCGCCTCCCCGCGCCGGACCATGCCCAGCACCCCGGCCTCGACGGAGTCGGCGACGGCGTCGTCGTCGAGCCGCCCCGACACCATGACCACGCGCACGTCCGCCTGCCGCCGCACGGAGCGGACCACCTGGAGCGCGGCGTCGTCGACGACGTCGGCGACGACGATCACCACCCGCGCCTGCTCCGCCGAGCCGACGAGCTGGACCTCCGGCCGGGGGCGCAGCGCCCCGACCACCCCGCCCTCGGAGATGGGGTCCTGGGCCTTGACCATGACCGCGATCCGTTCCACCGGTGCCTCCCCGGGCCGCACGACGACGTGACAGCGGAAGTCTGCGAGGTGACGGTCTTCGTGCAGTCAACACGGGCTCAACGGGCAACGAGCTCTGCACTTTCGGACGCCCCGGAGCCACGGTCCGGCACACGCCGATCGACCTAGCGTGCGAACCATGGGCACCCTGGCACAGCTGGAGGAGTCGACGATCGAGCTCACGCCCGGCGAGGTCGTCGCCGTCCCCCTGACCGTGCACAACACGGGCTCGATCGTCGAGGCGTACACGATCGACGTGCTGGGTCCGGCGTCCGAGTGGACCGACGTGACACCGCCCGTCATCGACGGCCTGTACCCGCAGGCGGCGTACACGGTCACCCTCACGCTCCGGCCGCCGCGCAGCGCCGCGGTGCCCGCGGGGACGCACCCGTTCGGCGTGCGCGTCGTACCCACCGAGCACCCCGACGAGGTGGTCGTCCCCGAGGCGACCCTCCAGGTGCTCCCGTTCCTGGCGACGACGGCCGAGCTCACGCCACGCTCCACGCACGGCAGCCGCGGCGCGGTGCACGAGCTCGCGATCGACAACCGCGGCAACGCCCCCGTGACGGTGCGCATCGAATCGAGCACCCCGCAGGACACGCTCCAGACCACGGTCCCCGACCCGCTCGTGACCGTCGAGGCGGGCCACGCCCAGTTCGCCACCGTCAAGGTCCGGCCCGTCAGGCGCCTGTGGCGCGGCGCCGACGTGACCCACCCGTTCCAGGTGACCGCGACCGGCGACGGCACCGTGCCCATCACCCTCGACGGCACCCACGTGCAGACGGCCACGCTGCCGCCATGGTTCGGCAAGGCCGTCCTCGCCGCGCTCGCCACCGCCGTCGGGCTCGTGCTCGCCTGGTTCCTGCTGCTGCGCCCGACCATCGAGTCGGCTGCGGCGGCCGCCGTGCGGGAGGAGAAGGAGGCGAGCCAGGCCGCGGCCGAGGCCGCCCAGGCCGCCCAGCAGGCGGCGCTCGCCGCCGCGCAGCAGGCGCGTGACGCGGCGAGCGCCGCCGATGACTCGGCGAACGACGCGAGCGGCGCCGCCGCCGCGGCACAGGAGTCCGGCGAGCAGGTTCAGGCCGACGTCGCCGCCGCGAGCGGACCGGGGACCCCGGTGCGCGAGCAGCTCGTCGTCACCGCCACCCCGCCCGACGGGCCCACGTCCGAGGACCTCACCGTGCCCGAGGGCATGACCCTGGCGATACGCGACCTCATCCTGTCCAACCCCCAGGGTGACTTCGGCACCCTCGTCGTCTCGCAGCGCACGCCCGGCGAGGACCCCGAGCCGATCCTGACGTTCGCGCTCGAGAACTTCCGCGACCTCGACTACCACTTCCAGTCGCCGATCCAGATCCCCGCGGGCAGCTCGCTGCGGATGACCGTGACCTGCCGGCAGATCGGGGCCCCCGTCGCGATGCCGACGCCGCCGACCGCGTGCAGCACGTCGATGTACGTCGGCGGGGCGATGGTTCCCGTCCCCGCCACCACGGCGAGCGACGGCGGCTGATGCCGACCGGTCCGGCGGCCGTGGCCGGGGACCAGGTGGCGTGCCCCCAGTCCGACGGGCCGAAGCCGCACGTCGGCGGGCCGATCACACCGGGAGCGTGCGTCGCGACCGTACTGATCTCGAGCCGACCCGCCGCCGTGGCGAACTCGACCGGAGTGGTCTGCGCGTCCCCCGCGCCCAACGGGATCGCGATGGGCAGTGCCACGGTGCTGGTCGGCGGGTTCCCCGCGGCACGGGTGCTCGATCCCACCGTGCACGGCGGCACCGTCATCGGGCCGGGGGTACCGACCGTGATCATCGGCGGCTGAACGCCGCGGGCTCCCCCGGCGACGCCCGAGCGGCCCGGCCTCAGTAGCGGGTGATGCCGCCCTCGCCGAAGCCGGTGCCGCCCGCCATGCCCTCCAGACGGCGGATGCGCTCCGCCATCGGCGGGTGCGTCGCGAACAGCCGGGCCATGCCCGCGCCACGGAACGGGTTGGCGAGCATCAGGTGCGACACGTTCTCGAGCTCGCGGGTCTGCGGGAGCGGGGCCGCCGCCGTGCCCTGCTCGAGCTTGCGCAGCGCGGACGCCAGCGCCAGCGGGTCGCCCGTGAGCCTCGCGCCGTCCTCGTCGGCGTCGTACTCGCGCGTGCGCGAGATCGCGAGCTGGATGAGCGTCGCCGCGATCGGCGCGAGGATCACCATCGCCAGGCCGGCCAGCGGGTTGCCGCCGCCCTCCCGGCGGTCGCCACCGCCGAAGAACATGAAGAACTGCGCCAGCGACGTGATCACGCCCGCGAGCGCCGACGCCACCGACGACGTGAGGATGTCCCGGTTGTAGACGTGCATGAGCTCGTGGCCGAGCACGCCGCGCAGCTCGCGCTCGTTCAGCAGCGACAGGATCCCCTCGGTGCAGCACACCGCCGCGTTCTTCGGGTTGCGGCCCGTGGCGAACGCGTTCGGGGCGCGCGTGGGCGAGATGTACAGCCGCGGCATCGGCTGGCGCGCCGCCGTCGAGAGCTCACGCACGATCCGGTGCATCTCCGGCGCCTCGAGCTCGGTGACCGGGTAGGCGTGCATCGCCTTGATCGCGATCTTGTCCGAGTTCCAGTACCCGACGAACGTCATGACCAGGCCGATCGCCGTGAACAGCCACAGGAACCGCGGCGTCCCACCGCCCAGGAGCCATCCCAGGCCGAGCACGACGGCCCACATCACGCCGAACAGCGCCGCCGTCTTGACGCCGTTGAAGTGCTGACGCTGACCCATGCGGTCCTCTTCCTCCGGTGGTGCACCTACGCCCCGACAAACGCGAGAGGGGCGACGACGGTTCCACACCGTCGTCGCCCCCATCGTCGGACGTCAGGAGACGGGGCGCATCGCGCCGGGGTCACTCCCCGCGCGTGCGGCCCTTCGCGACCGCGATCATCTCCTCGCGCGGGACCACCTTGATGCGCTCGCGACCGTGCGGCTCGCCGAGCTCCTGCTCGTGCGCGTCGAGCAGCTCGAACTCGTGCCACTCGACGAACTCGACGCCGCGCTCGGTGAGGAAGTCGAGCACCGCCTGCGGGTCGCCGTGCAGCGCGGTGCGCCCGCCGGCGAGGTTGCCCGTCGACACGTCGCCCCCGTCCCCGACGCCGGTGACGTCCTCGACGAGGTGGCGGATGGTCTCCGAGGCGTCGGACTTGGTGTGCCCGATGAGGCCCACGGGGCCGCGCTTGATCCAGCCGGTCGTGTACACGCCGGGCAGGTGGTCGCCGACCATGTCGACGACGCGGCCCTCGCGGTTGGAGATCACGCCCTTGTCCTGGTCGAACGGGATCTCGGGCAGCGGCGAGCCGAAGTAGCCGACCGCGCGGTAGACGGCCTCGACGGGCCAGTCGTGGAACTCGCCGGTGCCCTTGACGGTGCCGTCGCCCTGCAGCGCGGTGCGCTCGGTGCGCAGCGCCTCGACCTTGCCGTCGCCGAGGATGGCGGCCGGCTGGTGCAGGAAGTGCAGGTGGATGCGCCGGCTCGCGGTGTGCGTGCTCGGGTCGGTCAGCGTCCAGTCGGTCAGGGTCTTGACGACCTGCTTGGTCTGGTTCGACGACTCGATCGCGGCCATCGAGCCCTCGTCGAAGTCGTAGTCCTCGGGGTAGACGACGACGTCGACGTCGGGGACGTGGCCCAGCTCGCGCAGCTCGAGCGGCGAGAACTTCACCTGGGCGGGGCCGCGCCGGGCGAACACGTGCACGTCGGTGACGGGCGAGGCCTTGAGCCCCTCGTAGACGTTGGCCGGGATGTCGGTCGGCAGCAGGTCGTCGGCGTGCTTGGCGAGGATCCGCGCGACGTCGAGGGCGACGTTGCCGGCGCCGAGCACGGCGACCGTCGTGGCGGTCAGCGGCCAGGTGCGCGGCACGTCGGGGTGGCCGTCGTACCAGGAGACGAAGTCCGCGGCACCGAACGAGCCCTCCAGGTCGACGCCCGGCAGCGGGAGCGGGGCGTCCTTGATGGAGCCCGTGGAGAAGATCACGGCGTCGTAGAACTGGCGCAGGTCCTCGAGCTTGAGGTCCACGCCGTAGTCGACGTTCGCGAGCAGGCGCACGTCGCCGCGCGCGAGCACCTTGTGCAGCGCGACGATGATCTGCTTGATGCGCGGGTGGTCCGGGGCGACGCCGTAGCGCACGAGACCGAACGGCGCGGGAAGGCGCTCGAACAGGTCGATCGACACGTCGAGGTCGGTCTTCGACAGGATGTCGGCGGCGTAGATGCCGGCGGGGCCGGCGCCGACGATCGCGACGCGCAGGGGGCGAGTGCTGGTCACAGCGGGGGATCCTCCCGGATCGGGGGTGGCGCAGGCGAGGTGTGCCCGGAGTGGTCTCGGCTGCCCAGTTTACGGCGGCACGACACCAATCCGATCGAAGCGGCCGTCCGTCCCAGGATCTGGACAGGACTTTCACGTACTGGTCTCGCGGATCGGTAACCAAGGCTGCGTCTATGGCTTCCCAAGACACCGCGGGCGTCAGTGTGGACGACGCCCGCACGCCACGGGCGGCAGCCCTACCCTCGGGCGCCATGCCCTCCGCACAGCGGACGACGACGCCCCGGTGGGTGCGGCGCCTCGCCCTCGAGATCGCACCCCACCGGCGTGCGGTCGCACCGCTCGCGCTCGCGGCCCTCGCATGGGCCGGCTGGGCGTCCGGCCCCGGGTGGGCCACGCCCGCCTACGACGTCGTCGGGCTCGCCGGGGCCGCGCACGCCGTGATCGACGCACGCACGCACCGGCTCCCGGACGCCGTCACCGTCCCGGCCCTGGCCCTCACCGCGGCCCTGCTGGCCGTCGCCGCGGCCGCGACCGCTGACGGCGGCCGCCTGCTCCGGGCGGTCGCCGGGGCCGCGGTGCTCGGCGGGTTCTACCTCGTGCTGCACCTGGGGAACCGACGCGGGCTGGGCCTCGGTGACGTCAAGCTCGCCGCGCTGCTCGGGCTGCCCGCCGGCTGGGCGGGATGGGACGCCGTGTGGTGGACCGGCGTGCTGCCGTTCCTGCTCGGCGGGATCGGCGCCCTCGCGCTCGTCGTCGCCCAGCGGGCGACGCGGTCGACGGCCATCGCGTTCGGGCCATGGATGCTGCTGGGCGCCGCGGTCACCCTGGCGCTGGTGCCCGCGTAGGCGTCTGTCAGCTCGCCGAGTTGGCGATGTCGAACAGCGTCCCCTCGTCGAAGCCCGAGCCCGCGGAGACGAACACCCCGACGGTGTCGTTGACCTGCGCGACGAACCTGTACGTGTCGCCGTCCACGCCCGTGCCCTGGAACTGCATGAAGCCGTCCCACTCGTCGACGACCTCGAGGTCGTCGATCACGCTCGACATCATCGTCCACTTGTCGGCGACGAAGGTCGCCGGGTCGACGTCCTGCGCGACGCCGATCGTCACCTGCGGCGAGGCGCCCTCGGGCGTCTGCCACTGGCCCACGAAGCCCGCCGTGGGCGTGACCGGCTCCATGCCGTCGACGATCGCGAGCAGCACGTCACCTGCCTCGGCGGGCACGAGCTCGACCTCGGCGTCGTCGTCGAGCGCGGGCTCGTCCTCGGCCGCGGTGTCCTGCGACTCGTCCTGCGGTGCCTCGTCCGTCGCGGCGGCCGACGTGTCGCTCCCGACCTTCTCGATGTTCCCGATCTCGCAGCCCGCGGCCACCAGAGCCGCCGCGACCGCCACGACCGCCACCGTCGCGCGCATCGTCGTCTTCACCATGTACTCCCCTGAGATAGATCCATATCCGCGGCCGGTCCGCTCGGACGCCCGGGTCACCGCTCGAACAGGCGGGCCCCGAACCAGTCGACGCGCGGCCGCCAGCCGTGGTTGCGCAGCGTCGTCAGCACCGGGACCTTGGCGTCCGCCGGCTTGATCGACACCACACCCTCCCACGAGGTGCGCGGGCCCTGGGGGCCACGCGTCGTCACCTCGCCGGTCGAGGTCATCACCACGCTGAAGCTCGTCTGCCCCGCGGTCTTGCCGCGGAACCCTTCCCACTTCCAGGCGGCACGCGGCGGCCAGACCGACTGCTCGTTCTTCGTCTTCGCCTGGTACTCCGTGAACCGGTACCGCTGCGTGGCCTCGTCGAGGCCGACGATCATCTTCCAGTTGTAGACGATCTCGCCGCGCCCGAAGATCGTCCGCCAGCGCAGCTCCTCGATCCGCCAGCGGACGGTGACCTCGGCACCGCCGGCCACCGGTGACGTGACGATCTCGTAGGGGATGTCCGGGTCGTTGAGGGCGTCGAGAGCCGAGAGCACCGTCGCCAGCGGTGCCGGCGCGTCCTCGCTCGCCACGACGGGTCCCGCCTCCGCCTTCGCACGGTCGGCGATCTGGCGCCGTGCCTTGACCAGAGCCGTCCCGACCATCGAGAGGAACGCCGCGCCGAAGACGACCCACAGCACGACCGCGAGCGCCGTCTTCCCGCTCAGCATCGCCAGGATGGCTCCGGCCGCCGAGGCCATCACGACGACGTAGACCGTGCGGTAGACGCGCTGGAACTGCTCCGGGCTCACGCCGTGACCACCAGCGAGTCCTGGATCGCGCGGATCCACGGCCACACGACCTCGACCTGCGTGCCGCGGCAGGTGCCCGTGAGCTGGAGGAGGTCGCGGACGCCGTCGTGCTCGACGATCGCCAGGCGCAGCGCCTGCGCGACCGTCCCGGCCGTGTCGTCACGCCACGAGCACTCGATCCGGAAGCCGGGGTGCCCGGCCACCTCGGTGGCCTCGCGGCCCACCTCGGCGTACTCCGGCAGGGACTCGTACCGCGAGAGCACGTCCGCGACCGTCGCGTCGAGCGTCTGGTCCTCGCGCAGCCTGCTCAGCACGACGACGACGTTCGGGCGGAACTTGCCCTCCTCGACGTCGGCGGCGACGGCCAGGTTGGCCTGCGGGATCGGCAGGGGCGACCACCCCTCGGGGCAGTCCATCGTCACCTGCGGGTAGCCCGGGAACTGCGGGCTCGGATAAGCGATCGTCACCATGGTCTTCCTCGTCCTCTCACGTGGCCGTCAGGAGCGCTGACCGTCACCACGGGGTCAGGTCGATGTCCGGCAGGTCGGGGAGCAGGCTACCGATGTTCTCGACGACGTCCTTCGGCGAGACGTCGATCGAGAAGCTGACCCCCGCGCCGAGACCGAGCGCCGCACCGAAGTCGACGTCCACCGTCGTCTTGTCCCAGCCGAACTGCGTGTCGAGCTCGGCCTTGACTCCGATGCCGGCGTAGGCCGACGCCTCGCCCGTCGCTCCGACGCCCATGACGTTCACCGAGCCCTGGGCGGACGCCTCGGCGCCGGCGAACGCCTCGACACCGGCCTGCATGCCGACGCCGTTGGGGCCGATCGTGAGGCTGCCGTCGGCGCCCGCGCGGGCACCCGCGAACGCGCTGACCTCGCCCTCGACCTTGGCGTAGTTGCCGTAGCCCGCCGAGGCGCTGGCCGTGCCGCCGGCACCGACGGCCGCCGAAGCCCCGCCGGAGGCGGACAGCCCGTCCTCGCCGAAGGTGACCTTGCCGTCGACGTCGCCGCGAGCGCCGGCCCAGCCCTCGGCCGACGCGGCCGCGTGCGCGGCGTCCTCGTCGCCCCAGCTGCCCTCGACGGAGCCCTCGGCACCGAGGATGCCGTGCGCCGAGCCCTCGGCGAGCGTGGACTCGACCTTCACCTTGTCGTCGATCTTGTCCGGCACGCCGTCGTCGTCGCGGTCGCCGTCGCCCGGCGTCCGGTCGTGCGGGCTGTCCTCCTGCGAGTCGGGGACACCGTCGTGGTCGGAGTCGTCCTTGTCGTCGGGGATGCCGTCGTTGTCGTCGTCGGTGTCGTCCTCGTCCTTGACGCCGTCGTCGTCGCGGTCGCCGTCCCCGGGGGTGTCGTCCCGGCCGTGCTGGTCCCAGCCGGTGCCGTGCTTGAGGTCGTCGGGCTTGAAGCCGCCCGTGCCCGCGCCCGGGCCCTTGTCGTCCTTGCCCTCGTCCCCCCA
>CBINDH010000035.1:0-13424 GCA_966249365.1 uncultured Xylanimonas sp.
CCCGAAGTGGAGGCGCGAAGCGCCGTGAACGCTGCCGCGCGCACGACGTCGTCCCCCGCCGCCCCAGCCATGAGAGCCGGCTCAGCCCTTGGCAGCAGCCCGCAGCCGAGCAGCCGCCCGCGCGCGCTCCACCTGGTCGAGCACGACCTTGCGGATGCGCACCACCTCAGGGGTCACCTCGACGCACTCGTCCTCCTGCGCGAACTCGAGCGACTCCTCGAGGGTCAGCTTCCGCGGCGGCACGAGGTTCTCGAAGGTGTCCGCCGTGGAGGAGCGCATGTTGGTGAGCTTCTTCTCCTTGGTGATGTTGACGTCCATGTCCTCGTTGCGGGAGTTCTCGCCGACGACCATGCCCTCGTAGACCTCCTGGGTGGGGTCGACGAAGAACGACCCGCGCTCCTGGAGGTTGATCATGGCGTACGGCGTGACGACGCCGGCGCGGTCCGCGACGAGCGAGCCGGTCAGGCGCGACTCGATGGGCCCGGCCCACGGCTCGTAGCCCTCGGAGATGGACGACGCGATGCCCGTGCCGCGCGTCTCGGTCAGGAAGCGCGTGCGGAACCCGATGAGGCCACGTGCCGGGACCATGAACTCCATGCGCACCCAGCCGGTGCCGTGGTTCGACATCGTCTCCATGCGGCCCTTGCGCTGCGCGAGGAGCTGGGTGACGGCGCCGAGGTACTCCTCGGGGACGTCGATCGTCATGCGCTCCATCGGCTCGTGGATCTTGCCGTCGATGGTCTTGGTGACGACCTGCGGCTTGCCGACGGTGAGCTCGAAGCCCTCGCGGCGCATCTGCTCGACGAGGATCGCGAGCGCGAGCTCGCCACGGCCCTGGACCTCCCACGCGTCGGGGCGCTCGGTCGGCAGCACGCGCAGGGACACGTTGCCGACGAGCTCGGAGTCGAGGCGGTCCTTGACCTGGCGGGCGGTGACCTTGTGGCCCTTGCCGCCCTTGCCGGCGAGCGGGGAGGTGTTGATGCCGATGGTCATCGAGATGGCGGGGTCGTCGACCGTGATGAGCGGCAGGGGCCGCGGGTCGGCGAGGTCGGTGAGGGTCTCGCCGATCATGATGTCGGCGATGCCGGCGACGGCGACGATGTCGCCCGGGCCCGCGGACTCGGCCGGGACGCGGTCGAGCGCCTTGGTCTCGAGCAGCTCGGTGATCTTGACGGTCGACAGGGTGCCGTCGTGCCGTGCCCAGGCGACCTGCTGACCCTTGCGCAGGGTGCCGTTGTAGACGCGCAGCAGGGCCAGGCGGCCGAGGAACGGCGAGGCGTCGAGGTTGGTGACGTGCGCCTGCAGCGGCACGCCCTCCTCGTACGTCGGGGCGGGGATCTTCTCGAGGATCGTCGCGAACAGCGGCTCGAGGTTGTCGTTGTCGGGCAGTGCGCCGTCGTCGGGCTGGTGGAGCGACGACGCGCCGACCTTCGCGGCGGCGTAGACGACGGGCACGTCGAGGATGGCGTCGAGGTCGAGGTCCGGCACCTCGTCGGCCAGGTCGGACGCGAGGCCGAGCAGCAGGTCGGTGGTCTCCCCCACGACCTCGGTGATGCGCGAGTCGGGCCGGTCGACCTTGTTGACGACGACGATGACGGGCAGCTTCGCGGCGAGCGCCTTGCGCAGCACGAAGCGGGTCTGCGGCAGCGGGCCCTCCGACGCGTCGACGAGCAGCACGACGCCGTCGACCATCGACAGGCCGCGCTCGACCTCGCCGCCGAAGTCGGCGTGGCCGGGGGTGTCGATGACGTTGATCGTGATGCCGTCGGGCTCCCCGTGCGTGGCCGCCGACGGGCCGGTGTACCGGACCGCGGTGTTCTTCGCGAGGATCGTGATGCCCTTCTCGCGCTCGAGGTCGCCCGAGTCCATGACCCGCTCCTCGACGTGCTGGTGGGCACCGAAGGCGCCAGCCTGCTTGAGCATCGCGTCGACGAGGGTGGTCTTGCCGTGGTCGACGTGGGCGACGATCGCGACGTTGCGCAGGTCGGAGCGCACAGCCATCTAGGGTCTCGATTCCTTGGGGTTGGGAGTCCGCGCACGCGGCGGGCGACCCCATCCTACTCGTGACGCCGAGCCGGCAACGCCCGCGCTGGTCAGGGCCGCGCTCGTCAGGCCCTCGCGGCCGCGAGCAGGCGGTCGCGCTCCTCACGGCGCATCCTCTGCTCGACCGGGTCGGGCACGGGCACCGCGGCCAGGAGGCGGCGCGTGTAGTCCTCGCGCGGGTGGTGCAGGACCTGCTCGCGCGGCCCGACCTCGACGAGGTCGCCCTTGCTCATCACGGCGATGCGCGACGAGAGGATCTCGACGACGGCGAGGTCGTGCGAGATGAACAGGCACGCGAAGCCGTGCTCGCGCTGCAGCTCCTGGAACAGGTCGAGCACGCGCGCCTGCACCGACACGTCGAGCGCCGACGTCGGCTCGTCGGCGATGAGCAGCCTGGGCGACAGGGCCAGGGCGCGGGCGATGCCCACGCGCTGACGCTGGCCGCCGGACAGCTCGTGCGGGTAGCGGTTGCGCATCGCGCGCGGGAGCTCGACGTGGTCGAGCAGGTCCTCGACGCGCGTGTTCAGCGCAGCGCCCTCGGCGACCTTGTGCAGCCGGAGGGGCTCGCCGATCGACTCGCCGACGGGGAGGCGGGGGTTGAGCGAGGAGCCCGGGTCCTGGAAGACGATCGAGACGTCCTGGCGGACCGCCCGCAGGGCTTTCGGCTTGATGCCCGCGAGCTCGACCCCGTTGACCTTGAGCGAGCCTTCCGCGACCGGCAGCAGGCCGACGGCGGCTCGCCCGACGGTCGTCTTGCCCGAGCCCGACTCGCCCACCAGGCCGACGACCTCGCCCTTGGCGATGTGCAGGTCGACGCCGTTTATCGCACGGAAGGCGGGCACACGTCCCCGGGCCGGGTACTCGAGCACGAGCCCCTTCGCCTCGAGCGCGAGCTCGTCCTCCGCCGGCCGGTCGAGCCCCGCCGAGACCTGCCCGCCCAGCCCCGTCGAGACCTCCCGGTCGTGCCGCGTCGCGACCTCCACCGACCCCAGGTGCGGCACCGCACGCAGGAGCTGCTGGGTGTACTCGTGCTGCGGGCGGGCGAACACCTCGTCCGCCGTCCCGGACTCGACGACGCGGCCGCCGCGCATCACCATGACGCGGTCCGACAGGTCCGCGACCACGCCCATGTCGTGCGTGATGAGGATGATCCCGGCGTCGACGCGGTGGCGCAGGTCGCGCATGAGCCCCAGGATCTCGGCCTGGACGGTGACGTCGAGCGCCGTCGTCGGCTCGTCCGCGATGAGCAGCTTGGGCTCGCAGGCGAGCGCCTGGGCGATCATGGCGCGCTGGCGCTGGCCGCCCGAGAGCTGGTGCGGGTACTTGTCGACCGACCTGGCGGGGTCGGGCAGGTCGACCATGCGGAGCAGCTCGATCGCACGGGCGCGGGCCGCCTGAGGGCTGATGTCGAAGTGCTCCCGCAGCGTCTCGACGATCTGGAACCCGATCGTGTAGACGGGGTTCAGGGCCGTCATGGGCTCCTGGAAGATCACGGCGACGTCCTTGCCGCGCACGTTCGAGAGCTGCTTGTGGCCGAGGCCGAGCAGCTCTCGCCCCGCGAGGCGTGCCGAGCCGGTGGCACGCCCGTTGGGCGGGAGCAGGCCGATGAGCGACATCGACGTCTGCGTCTTGCCGGAGCCGGACTCGCCGACGATCGCGAGGACCTCGCCGGGGTGCACGTCGTAGGACACGTCCACGGCGGCAGGCAGCCACTCGCCGTCGACGAAGAACTCGACGCCGAGGTCGCGGACCTCGAGGATCGGGGACTTTGCGTCAGTGGACACGATGGTCAACCTTTCGTGGGGCTCGCGGCGTCGTCTGGGACGATCGAGCCATGGTGTCTGCGGACGTGGTGGTGTACAGGCCGAGGTTCGGCCGGGGTCTCGCGGCGGGGGTCGCGGGGGTCGCGGCGGTGGCGCTCGTCAGCGGCCTGGTGACCGACTGGCGTGCGACGCTCCCCTACGTCGCCCCGGTGGCGTTGCTCGTGCTGTGGACGTGGGCGGCCTACTGGCGCCCGGCGGTGGTCGTCTCGCCCGCGGGCGTCGAGCTGCGCAACGTCGTCCGCACGGTCGAGCTGCCGTGGCCCACGATCCAGGCCGTGGAGACGAAGTACGCGCTCACGCTGCGCACCGCCTACGGCGACTACGCGTCGTGGGCCGCTCCCGCGCCCGGCCGGTCGCGGGCTCTCGGCGCGGGCAAGGACGCCGGGCAGAACCTGCCCGAGACCACCTACCAGGGCGGCACCGTCGGTGCGGGCGACCTCCTGGTCGGGGCGTCCGGCCAGGCCGCGGCGATCGTGCGCGCCCGCTGGGCGGAGGTGCGCGACGCGGGCCTGCTCGACGACGCGCGCCTCGAGCGCGAGCGGCCGCGGGTGCGCTGGCACGTCGCGACGCTGGCCGCGCTGGTGCTGCTGGCGGCCGCGAGCGTGCTGGCGTTCACGCTGTGACATGACCGGGCCTCGGATCAGGCCTTGGTCGCGGCGGACCTGAGGGCCCGGGCGGCCTTCTTCGCGTCGGCCTTGGCGAGCGCCCGCAGGGTCGGGATGCGGCGCTGACGCGGGTCGAACGCGTCACGCAGGCCGTCGCCGATGAAGTTCACGCACAGCGCGATCGTCACGATGAACAGGCCCGGCCACCAGAACAGCCACGGGCGGGTCTGGAACGCGGCCTGGTACTCGTTGATGATCGTGCCGAGCGAGACCTCGGGCATGCGGATGCCGAAGCCGAGGAACGACAGCGCCGTCTCGAGCAGCATGGCCGAGGCCATGAGCAGGGTCGCGTTGACGATGATCACGCCCACCGCGTTGGGCAGGATGTGCTTGAACATGATGCGGGCGTTCGAGGCGCCGGCCACGCGGGCCGCGTCGACGAACTCCCGCTCGCGCAGGGCCAGGAACTGGGCGCGCACCAGGCGGGCCATCGTCGTCCACGTCACGAGCGACAGCGCGACGGCGAGCGTCCAGGGGCTCGCGCCGCCGAACATGATGCCGAGGATCGCGCCGATCATGATCACCGGGATGGTGATGACCATGTCGGTGAACCGCATGATGACGCTGTCCGCCCAGCCGCGGAAGAACCCCGACAGGGCGCCGAGCACGACGCCGACCACGGTGGACAGGACGCCGACGACGAACATGACGGTCAGCGACTGCTGCGTCCCGCGCATGACCATCGCGAACACGTCGCGGCCGATGTTGTCCTGGCCGAACGGGTGGGGGCCGAACGTGAAGCCGCCGTCGGTGAAGCCCATGGTGGGCGCGCCGCCAGGGTTGACGATCGGGTTCAGGTCCCGGAACCCGTGCTGCCACCAGCCCGGGATGGGACCCCAGCCGATCGACGTCGTGACGAGCACGACGACGGCGAGCAGCACGACCACCGAGGCCATGGCACCGCGGTGGCGGACGAGCCGGCGCAGGACGATGCGGCCCTGCGAGAGGCCCTCGACCTCCTTGAGCTCGATGGCGTTCTCGACGGCTTCGGTCGGTGCGGAGGTCATGCGTTCACCCGGATTCGAGGGTCGAGGGCGGCGTAGATGAGGTCCACGAGGATGGAGGCGACGACGAGGAGCGACCCGACGACGAGGAAGTGCCCCATCACGACGTCGACGTCGGCGCGGCGCAGGCCGGTGATGAACATGTGGCCCATGCCGCTCCAGCCGAAGATCTGCTCGGTGATGATCGCGCCGCCGAACATGGCCGCGACGTCGAGCGGGACGATGGTGGCCAGCGGGATGAGCGCGTTGCGGAAGGCGTGCCGCACGGTGACGACGCGCTCCGACAGCCCCTTGGCGCGGGCCGTGCGGATGTAGTCCTGGTTCATCACCTCGAGCATCGAGGCGCGCGTGTACCGGGTGTACCCGGCGAACGAGATGAGCACGAGCGTGATCGTCGGCAGCAGGATGTGCGTGAACTGGTCGAGCGTCATGATCCAGAAGTCGCCGCGCAGGCCGGGGGTCTGCGAGCCGATCGTGGAGATCGGGCGGTGGGCGATCTGCGGCGCGCGGTTGTACGCGTACCAGACCTGCATGACACGGTCGACGAAGATGAAGGCGCCCGTGCTGACGGCGGTGATGGCGGCGGCCCGCATCGACACTCCCCGGTCGTCCCCGCCGAACAGCCACCCGATGAGGCAGCCGACGGCGGCGGCGACGACGGCGAGGCCGACGATCAGCGGCCACCCGGCGTGCACGAACACGAACTGCAGCGGGATGAGGAGCCCGACGCCGACGCCCGCGGCGGTCAGCGCCGAGTACAGCGCCCGCCGGTTGCTCAGCCCCGCGGTCAGCGCGACGACGGCGAAGGCGGCGCCCGCGCCCAGCAGCCCGACGCCGACGAACCCGAGACGCGGGTCGACGAGCCAGTCGGTCTGAGAGACGAAGAGCAGCACGACCGCGTTGGCGACGGTGGCCGCGCCGAACGAGACCCACCGGGTGCGGCGCGCACCGCCGACGACGGCGGACAGCACGGCACCGCCGGCGAGCGACACGAGGGCGACCATGTGCCACGGGATCGAGGGGTCGGCCAGGAAGTCGTTGAAGCCGATCGCGCCCCACAGCTTGAGCAGCACCGCGACCCAGAACGACGGCAGCGAGAACAGCACGAACGACACGAAGGTCACCGCGTAGTCGAAGCGCGTGTACTGGCGCAGCGCCGCGACCATGCCGATCAGCACGCCGAGGCCGATGGCGAGCACGAGCGCGCCGAGCACCAGGCTGACCGTGCTGGGGATCGCGGACGCCAGCATCGAGGACACCGGCTGGCCGGTCTGCCAGCTCGTGCCGAGGTCGCCCGTCAGGACGTTCCCGAGCCACAGGAAGTAGCGCCCGACGGGTGGCACGTCGAGGTTGAGCAGCGCGGTGCGCTCGGCGATCAGCTGTGCTGCGTTGGGGGCGGTCGAGAACCGGAGGTCCTCGAGCGGGTCCACCGAGTACGAGAACAGCATGAAGACGATGAACGTCGCGCCGAGCAGCACGAGCAGCGACGACAGGATGCGCCGCGCGAGGAACGTGAGCATCGGGGCGGAGCGTGCGACCCGGCGTCGCGTGGGGACCGTCTCGGCGGGCAGCGCGGGGGCGTGCTCGACCTCGGTCGTCACAGTGGTGGACATGGGGTCCTTGCCTCGTGGGGGAAGGGCGGGTGAGGGGTGGTGACGGCCGAGGGCGGGGGTGCCGGGCGCTGGCGCCGCGGAACCCCCGCCATCGGGTGGTCGCTCAGGTCAGCGACCCGTGGTCTCCCACTCCCAGAAGTTCCACAGGACGGTCGGCGACAGCGTGATCGTCGACGCGTTCTGGAGCCGTGCGGTGTGCGCGACGACGCCCGGGTGCTGGAAGAGCGGCAGGCCGAACCCGTCCGCGAAGAGGTGGCTCTCCATCTCGACGGCCCACGCACGCACCTCGTCGGTGGTGTCGTCCGCCGCGACGGCGATCTTGTCCCACAGCGCGTCGACCTCCGGGTTGGAGAAGCCCGAGAAGTTGTTCTGGCCGTCGGTGACGTAGTTGGCCTCGCCGTTCAGCAGCATCGTGCTGGTGGACTGCCAGCCGAAGAGCGCGGCGTCGAAGGTGCCGCCGCCGGAGAAGACGAGCGAGCCCCAGTTGTCGTCGCCGCCGTCGACGACGTTGAAGCCGACGGGTGCGGCGGCAGCCTGGATGAGCTGGAACTGGTTGGCGCGGCGGACGTTCGAGGCGCCGTAGAGGATGCGCACGTCGATCGTCTCGGGCAGCGCCGGGTACAGGGCGCGAGCCTGGTCGAGGAGCTCCGCGGCCTTGGCGGGGTCGCCGCCGCCGAAGAAGTCCGAGCCGTTGGCGGCGGTCGCGTCGTCGTAGCCGGGGGCGCCGGGGACGAACACGAACGAGTTGCGGACCGTGGCGTCCTCCTGCAGCGGCGCGACGAGCGTGTCGATGATCTGCTGGCGCGGGACCGTCAGGAGGAAGGCCTGGCGGACCAGGCGGGCGACCTCGGCGTCGCCGCCGTAGGTGGCCGCGTCGAACGGGCCGCCGTTGTCGTGCATGAGCGTGAGGTGCTCCCACGTGGCCTCGACACCGGTCGTGTACTCGATCCCGTCGATGCCGGCGAGGGTCTGCAGCACGTCGACGGACGACTGCGGGCTGACCAGGTCGACCTCACCGTTCTGGAGCGCGGTGATGGCGGCCAGCGGGTCCTCGGTGAAGCGGAACGTGACCTCGTCGACGTTCGGGACGTGGCCCCAGTCGAAGTCCTCGTTGCGCACGAGGGTCAGGTGCTGGTTCTCGACGTACTCGCTGAGGATGAACGGACCGTTCGAGAGGAACAGGCGCTCGTCGTCGGGCATCGAGGTGAAGTTGAACGCGTTGTTCCACGTGTCAGAGATCTTCGACAGCGCGGCGGTGTCGTTGTCGCGGAAGGCGGCGACGAGCGCGTCCTTGGCCTCCTGCGCGTCCGGGATGTCGAGCGCGAGGTCGGCGACGGCGTGCGCGGCGACGGGCGTCATCTCGATGCCCATCAGCCAGTCGGAGCGCACCGAGTCGAACTCCATGGTGATCGAGCGGCCGTCCTCGGAGATCTCCGGGAACTGCGAGACGAGCTCCATGATCGGGCCCGTGCCGGAGAAGAACACCTGGTCGTCGGCGATGGGCAGCGGGTTGCCCTCGTCGTCGTACTCCTGCTCCGTGGTGTTGAACCGGGGGTTCTGGGCGCCCCACATGAGGATCAGGTCGGCCGCGTCGACGGCGGTGCCGTCGGACCAGGTGACGCCCTCGTTGATGGTGACCTGGACGGTGAGAGGCTCCTCGGAGATCGTCTCGATCGTCCCGAAGTCCTCGTTCATCACGAGCTCGAGGGCGTCGTCGTAGAAGAAGAAGCGCGACTGGGTCAGGTACAGGATGTTCGCGTTCGCGGTCGCGTTGCCGGCGGCGGTCAGGTTGTTCTGCGAGAACATCGGCTGGTTCCAGCTCACGGTGACCGTCTGGGCCTCGGAGCCTTCGACGCCGGCGACCTCGGGGGTCGCGCAGGCCGACAGCATGAGCGCGCCTGCGGTGGCGGCCGCGATGGCTGCGGCGGTACGCCTGATCTTCATGGGTGTCCTGTCATCGAGCGGATACGGGGCGGTGACGTGGGGCATGCCCGTCGCCGTCCGCCGCGGGATTCACTCAATGTATGTGGTCTGACCACAGCGCTGGCCTGTTCTGACTCCTCGGCCGTCGCCCGGGCGTGTCCGGGCCCCTCGCCCACCCGCAGACGCACGACGGCGGCCGTCCCTCGGAAGGGACGACCGCCGTCGTTCGCTCAGCGAGACCCGCTCAGACCTCCGCGTGCAGCACGTCGTGCGCCTCGGCGAAGTGGCACGCCGTCGGGTGCGACAGGCCACGGAGCTCGAGCGCCGGGTCCACCTCGGCGCAGATGTCCTGCGCCTTCCAGCAACGCGTCCGGAACCGGCAGCCCGACGGGGGGTTGGCCGGGCTCGGCACGTCACCCTGGAGGATGATGCGCTCCTTCTTGCCCCGCAGCTCGGGCTCGTGCACCGGCACCGACGAGAGCAGCGCCTGCGTGTACGGGTGCCCCGGCTCGTTGTAGACCTCCTCGGCGGGACCCTCCTCGACGATCCGGCCGAGGTACATCACGGCCAGCTTGTCGGAGATGTGCCGCACCACCGACAGGTCGTGCGCGATGAACAGGTACGCGATGCCGAACTCGTCCTGCAGGTCCTCGAGCAGGTTGACGACCTGCGCCTGGACCGACACGTCGAGCGCGGAGACCGGCTCGTCGCAGACGATGACCTCGGGCCGCATCGCCAGCGCGCGGGCGATGCCCACACGCTGCCGCTGACCGCCCGAGAACTCGTGCGGGTAGCGGTTGATGTACGACGGGTTCAGGCCCACGCGGTCCAGCAGGTCCTGCACGCGGCGCGTGCGGTCCTTGCGCGGTGCGATACCCGGGTGCACGGCCCAGCCCTCCGCCACGATGTCACCGACCGTCATGCGCGGGTTCAGCGACGAGTACGGGTCCTGGAAGATGATCTGGACCTCGCGGCGGTACTGCTTGAGCTGACGCGCGTTCATCTTCGCGACGTCGCGGCCCTTGTAGATGATCGTGCCGGCGGTCGGCTTCTCCAGGCCCACGAGCAGCTTCGACACCGTCGACTTGCCGCAGCCCGACTCGCCCACCAGACCGACCGTCTCACCACGGTTGATCGTGAGGTTCACGCCGTCGACGGCCTGGACGTGGCCGATCGTGCGCTTGTAGATGATGCCCTGCGTCAGCGGGAAGTGCTTCTTCAGACTCGAGATCTGGAGCAGGGGCGCCTCGTTCTCAGTGGCGGTCACCGAAGATCTCCTCGCTGTAGTGGCAGGACACCTGGCGGCCCACGCCGATGGTTCGCAGCTCCGGCACGTCCACCGCGCAGTCCGGAGAACCGGGGCTGCGACGGTAGGGGCAGCGCGGGTTGAACGCGCAGCCGTCCGGGATGAACGCCAGGTTCGGCGGCTGGCCCACGATCGGCTTGAGCCGCTCCTTCGACGCCGTGTTCGGCACCGAGTTCATCAGACCCTCGGTGTACGGGTGGCGCGGCGAGCTGAAGACCTCGTCCACCGTGCCCGTCTCGACGATCTTGCCGGCGTACATGACGGCCACCTTGTCGGCGACCTCGTTGACCACGCCCAGGTCGTGGGTGATGAGGATCAGGCCCATGCCCGTCTCGTCCTGAAGCTGTTCGAGCAGCTTCATCACCTGCGCCTGGACCGTCACGTCGAGCGCCGTCGTCGGCTCGTCGGCGATCAGGATGTGCGGGTCGAGCGCCAGCGCCATCGCGATCATGACGCGCTGGCGCATGCCGCCGGAGAACTGGTGCGGGTAGTCGTTCACACGGTTCTTGGCCGCCGGGATGCGCACCCGCTCCATGAGCTCGATCGCGCGCAGCTTGGCGTCCTTCTTGGACATGCCGCGGTGCTCGCGGAGCATCTCACCGATCTGGTACCCCACCGAGTAGACGGGGTTCAGGGCGCTCAGGGCGTCCTGGAAGATCATCGAGATGCCCGGGCCGCGCACCTGGCGCTGCTCCTCGGCGGTCATCGTGAGCATGTCCTGCCCGTGGAACCGCACGCCCTTGCCGGTGATGACGGCAGGAGGCGTCTCGAGGATGCCCATGATGGCCTGGGCCGACACGGACTTGCCCGAGCCGGACTCGCCCAGGATCGCCAGGGTCTCCCCCGGCGAGACGGTGTACGAGACGCCGTTGACCGCACGGACCTGACCCTCACGGGTGTTGAAGTGCACGTGCAGGTCGTCGACCTCGAGGATCGGCTCGTCGGCGACACTCGCCTCGGACAGGGAGACGTCGAGAATCTCGGTCATCGGCGCGCCTTCGGGTCGAGGGCGTCACGCAGGGCATCGCCCAGCAGCGTGAACGCCATGACGGTCAGGGACAGGAACAGGCTGGGGAACAGCACGATATGCGGTGCCGTGCGCAGCAGCGTCTGTCCCGAGCTGATCTGCAGGCCCCAGGAGATGGCCGGGCGTGTGAGCCCGACACCCAGGAACGTCAGGGTCGCCTCGGCGGCGATCAGGACACCGATCGTGATGGTCGCGTAGACCAGCACCGGCGCGACCGCGTTGGGCAGGATGTGCCGCACGAGCACACGACCGCTGCCCGCGCCGAGCGCGCGGGCCGCCGCCACGAAGTCGCTGCTCTTGAGCGCGATGACCTGGCTGCGCACGAGACGCATCGACGTCATCCAGCCGAACGTCCCGAGCGCGATGACGATCGCTCCCACGCCGCGCTCGCGCAGCAGCGGGATGTTCGTCTCCGGGCCGACGCGCAGCAGCACGATGGCGCCGAGGATCAGGGGGAGCGCGTAGAAGATGTCCGTCAGGCGCGAGAGCAGCGAGTCGACGAGACCGCCGTAGTAGCCCGTGAGCGCACCCAGGACCACGCCGATGAGAAGGATCACCAGCACGCTGAGCAGACCGATGGACAGCGAGTTCCGCGCACCGTAGACGACGTTCGAGTAGAAGTCGCAGCCCTGCTGGTCGAACCCGAACCAGTGCTCGGCCGACGGCTTGACCTTCGACATCGACAGGTTGCACGCACGCGGGTCCACCCGGGTGAACAGCTGCGGGAAGATCGCCATCACGGTGAACAGCAGGCCGAGGACGGAACCGAACCAGAACATCCAGTTCTTCCGCAGCGTCAGCCACGCGTCCGACCACAGCGAGCGCTGCTTGGGCAGCTGCTGACCGACGACCCCGGACGGGTCGATGCTCGCGTCGACCACCTGTGTGGGTTCGATGGCGCCGGTCCCGCCCGCGGCCGACTCGGCCAGCTCGCGACGCAGGTCGGCGCTCTGCGCCTGGAGGTCCTTTTCGTGCTCACTCATAACGGATCCTCGGGTCCAGCACGGCGTAGAGGATGTCCACGACGAGGTTGAAGAAGATGTACACAAAGACGAGAAGCGTGACGATGCCGACGACGACGGCGCCCTCCTGCTGCTGGATCGCACGGAAGACGGCACGGCCGATGCCCGGGATGTTGAACACGCCCTCGGTGACGATCGCGCCACCCATGAGGCCACCGATCTCGGCGCCGATGAAGGTCACCACGGGGATCAGGCTGTTGCGCAGCGTGTGCCGCTGGATCACCACGCGCGGGCGCAGGCCCTTGGCGCGTGCGGTCCGGACGTAGTCGGCACCGAGGTTCTCGATGAGGCTCGCCCGCGTCAGGCGGGCGATGTAGGCCAGCGACCCCGCGCCGAGCACGAAGCCTGGCAACAGGAAGCTGTACCAGCCCTGGTCGGTGCCCGAGATCGGGAAGAGGCCCAGGCTGAGCCCGAAGACGTACTGCGCGATGAACGCCATCACCAGGATCGGGATCGAGATGATGAGCGTCGTCGTCACGAGCATGAGGCTGTCGAACCAGCCGTTCTTGCGGATACCCGCGAAGACACCGGCGACGATGCCGATGACCGCCGCGAAGATGATGGCGACCGTCGCCAGGCGGATCGTGTTGGGGATCGCCTGCGAGATGATGTCCATCACGGGGCGCCCACGGAAGTCCGTGCCCAGGTCGCCCTGGAAGACGCCGGCGACGTACTTGCCGTACTGCACGAGCAGCGGGTCGTTCATGTTGAAACGATCCTTGAGCTCCGCGATGACGGACGGCGACAACGGTCTGTCACCACCGAGCGCCCGAATGGGGTCGCCAGGTAGGGCGTAGACCATCGCGAAGATCAGGAACGAGGCGCCGAGCAGGACGGGTATCGCCATCAGCAGGCGGCGCGCGATATAGCGGCCCAAGGTGTTCTCCTCACCACTGGACGGAGGTGCAGTGAGTCAGGCCATGACACGACTCTGTCACGGCAAAGCAGAGGGTGCGCGCCGGCACCCGTGCCGGCGCGCCCCCCGAGGTGGCGGGGCC
>CBINDH010000036.1:0-13357 GCA_966249365.1 uncultured Xylanimonas sp.
GTGCCGGTCCCCTGCTCCGACGCGGTCGTGAACGTCCCTGCCCCGCTGGCGGCCGACACGTTGCCTGCCACGTCACGGGCGCGGACGACGTACGAGTACGCCGTGGCGGGCGCCAGTCCGGTCACGGTGACGGTGGCGGCCGTCGACGACGCGACCAGCGTCTGCGACGAGCCCGCGACGCGGTACACGTCGTAGCCCGCCAGGCCGCTGCCGCCCGCGTCCGTCGACGCGGCCCAGGTGAGCGTCGCGCTCGTCGTCGTCACGTTCGTGGCCACGGGGGTACCCGGCACCGACGGCGCCGTCGTGTCCGCGACGGACCCTTCGAGCGTCGTGAACGAGCCCGACCCCGACGCCGCGGAGACGTTGCCGGCCGCGTCGCGCGCCGTGACGACGTAGGAGTACGCGGTCGACGGCGCGAGGCCGGTGAGCGTGTACGACGTCGTGGCCGACGAGCCGACGAGCGTCCGGGTCGAGCCGCTGACCCTGTAGACGTCGTACCCGACGACCCGGGTGTCGTCCGTCGACGCCGCCCACGAGAGCACGGCACCCGTCGACGTGACGGCCGACGCCGTCGGCGTGCCGGGGGTCGTCGGGGCGGTCGTGTCCGCGGGGCCGCCGGTGGGTTCGGTGCCCCACACGAGCGTGCCGCCGTCGTACATCGTGATCGCGGGGTTCTTCGCGGCCGACGTCGTCAGACCCTGGAAGGACGGGTCGTTGGTGGCGTCCCACCCGGTCGGTCCGGTGAGCCGGAACTGCAGCTCGCGCCGGTGCTGCGACTGCCCACCGGGGTAGATGTTCTGCCCGACGCACGTCAGCTCGACGTAGCCGAGGTTCCCGCCGGCGCCGACGCCCTTGCCGGACTGCGCGCCGCACTCGCTGTAGTTGGACGACAGCGTGACGTCGCTCGCGGCGAAGCCGTCGGTCGTGAACCAGTAGCGCAGCGTCGCGTTCTTGAGCGAGCGCGCCGGGAAGGCGGACCGGTTGCGGATCGTCGCCTTGATCTCGGTGAAGGTCGTCCCCGGCGGCTGGTTGAGCTGTGCCTCGACGAAGAGCTCGTCCTGGTCCGGCACCTCTGGCGTCGGGAAGCTCGCCAGCGGCGTGCCGCCGTACTCCTCCGTGAGCCGCGCGAGCGCGCTCGTGAACCCGGCGTTGTAGTCGGTCGCGACCTCGTTGGCCGTGTAGTCCTGGCGCGAGTCGGTGTAGGCGTCGTTGGCCGACGGCGGCCCGCCGACGAGCGCGCCGTACAGGACGTGACGGGAGTCGACCGGGTCGGAGATGGAGTCGAGCCACGAGCCGTGCGCGGTGCGGTGGTGCGGCTTGGTCGGCGGGTTGGCCCCGAAGCCGACGACGTACGACGACCGGCGCGGGTTGTCACCGAGCGCGTAGTTGATCTGCCGCACCCCGAAGTCGTGGTAGCGCGCCTTGAGGGTCGCGTCGGTGACCCAGTCGGAGTAGACGAGCGCGACGAACGCGGTGTTGGCCGCGTAGCGCAGCGAGCCCCAGGAGTCGAGCACGGCCTGACCGCCAGGCGAGTAGGCGATCCGCTGCCCGTTGACGCCGACGGTCCAGTAGTCGAGCCAGCGGTTCGCGTCGTCGACGTACTTCTGCTTGCCGGTCTCCATGGCCAGCAGCGCGTAGGCGCCGAACGTCTTGTCGTCCCACGCGACCGTCCACTTGTACTTGCGGGTGGACGTCTGGTTCTCGGTCCCGAGCAGGTCGTACTCGGACTCGGCCTTCGCCAGGTAGGTCGCGTCGCCGGTGGCCTTGTACAGCCAGTACGCGCCCCAGACGAGCTCGTCCTGGTAGCCCGACCACGACTTGTAGTACGCGGATGCCGCGGTGACGCAGTCGGAGTAGTTGCCGCGGTAGGTGTCCGCGAACGCGTAGAGCTGCTTGGCGTGCGTGATGAGCGTGCTCGCGTACGCGGCGTCGTCCTGGAACACGATGGCGGCGGACGCCAGCGCGGCGGCGGTCTCGGCGGCGACGTCGGAGCCCGGGCAGGACGCGGTGATCTTGTACGAGGGGCGAGCCATCGTCATCACCTCGGCCGGGCCCCACCACTTGTGGTCGGCCTCGCCGTCGCCCACCTGCACGTACAGCTCGTTGGGCGCGGTGTGTGCCTTGACGAAGTAGTCGTTGACCCAGCGCAGGTTGTCCTTGAGCTCGTCGAGCTGGCCCGCCTTGGTGTACCCCTGCGGCGACTCGATCGCGCCCCAGGCCAGCATCGTCGCGGTGAACGCCATGGGAAGGCCGAACTTCACGTGGTCGCCGGCGTCGTACCAGCCGCCGGTCAGGTCCTTGCCGACGTCCGAGCCGTCCTGCAGGCCGGAGTCGCCGCGCCAGCTCACGGGGAAGCTGTCGGGCAGGTCGCCCGAGCGTTGCGCCTGGTAGAAGAACATCGACTTCTGCAGGGCCTCGGCGTAGTTGAACGCCGGGTCGGCGGCCTGAGCGCTCGTCGCGAGGGGTGCGACGAGCAGGGCGGTGGTCAAGCAGAGCGCCGCTCCCGAGGCGACGACGGGGACGCGCCGGCGGCGGGACGGCGCAGCGGGTGTTCCGGACGGTTGTGGCATGCGAGCCTCTTCGCTGGACGAGCCGGTCAGGGACGTCGGTGCCCGGGACACAGGTCGCCCCGGCACGACGCCCAGCGATCGTCCAGAGGAGGCCGCGGGAGGGTCAACGAACCTAACCGTTTCACCTCCGGCCCGCGCCTGCCGTCCCGGGAGCCGTCCCGCGGGCCGCTGTCGGTGACCCACGGGACAATGACGGTATGTGCGGCCGATTCGCCTCCTTCCGCAGCGCCCAGGACGTCGCCGACGACCTCGCGATCGCCGAGCTCGCCGAGGACGCCGAGGAGCTGCCGCCGTCGTGGAACGTCGCGCCGACCGACGACGTGCGCATCGTCGTCGAGCGCCCCGCCAAGACGGACGCCGGCGCGGGCAAGGGCGAGATCACGCGGTCGCTGCAGGTGGCCCGCTGGGGCCTGGTGCCGTCGTGGTCCAAGGACCCGAGCGGCGGCGCGCGCATGATCAACGCGCGCGTCGAGACGCTCCTGGACAAGTCCGCGTTCGCCAAGCCGCTCGCCGTCCGCCGCTGCCTGGTGCCCGCCGACGGGTACTACGAGTGGCGGAAGCTGCCGCTGCCGCCGGGCGCGAAGGCCAACGCGAAGGTGCCCAAGCAGCCGTACTGGATCCACCGTGACGGCGAGCCCGTGGTGTTCGCGGGGCTCTACGAGTTCTGGCGCGACCGCACCAAGGCCGACGACGACCCCGTGCGCTGGCTGGTCACCACGACCGTGATCACGACGGCGGCGTCCGCACCCATGGCCCACATCCACGACCGGATGCCTCTGGCGCTGCCGTCGACGGCGTTCGACGCCTGGCTCGACCCGGCCGTGGGCGCCGAGCAGGCCGCCGCGCTGCTCGAGCACCACCTGGAGGAGTTCGCGCTGCGCCCCGTGACGTCGCTCGTCAGCTCGGTGCGGAACAACGGGCCGAGCCTCCTGGAGCCCGACCCGGACCCGGCCGACGCGGGCCTGCCTCCGGCGCCGGCCGAGCCGCCCGCGCGGCGGTAGGAGCCCGGCGGGTCAGCCCGCGTACGCCCGCTGGAGCCGCACGGGCCGCATGGTGCCCAGGCCCTGGAGCTCCGCCTCCGGCTGCTCGGTGAGCGCGTACGTCGAGGACGTCGCCAGCAGCGCCGCCGTCGGCGGGTCGACCAGCACCTCGCCGGGCTGGCAGGCCTCCGTCAGCCGCGCGGCCAGGTTGACCGACTGGCCGAAGACGTCGCCGAACCGCGAGAGCACGCGCCCCCATACGAACCCGACCCGCACGGGGATCTCCGGCCCGTCGGGGTTGGCCTTCGACAGCCCGAGAGCGACCTCGGCGCCGATCTCGACGGTGTCGGCGATGAACAGGACGGCGTCGCCGACGGTCTTGACGACTCGCCCGCCCGCCTCGGTGACGATGTCGCGCGAACGCGTCTCGAAGAGCTGCACGAAGTCGGACAGCTCCTCGGAGCCCAGGCCCGCGGTGCGCTTGGTGAACGACACGATGTCGGCGAACCCGACCGCGCGCCGCAGCGGGAGCTGGTGCCCCGTGCGCTCCCCGCCGCGAGCCCCGGCGAACTCCGTCGCGTAGCGCCCGGTGACGGCGGCGAGCTGGAGGCGCCAGGCGTGCTCGAGCTGGCGGGCGAGCATGTCGGCGAGGTGCGGGAGGTTCTCGAGCACCGCGAGGCGGGCGCTGACGTCGTCGAGCCCGTCGCGGCGCGCCGCGTGCTCGACGAACGCCTCGACCTGCCACAGCGCGAGCCGCTCGGTGGTGTGGCCCATGGACCGCACGAGGGTGCGCAGCGCCTGCTCGTCGAGCTTCTCGGACGCGGCGAGGGCGGCGATCTCCTGGAGCGACTCCATGTCGGAGTCGGTGAAGCCGCGCGCGGTGGCGTGCTGGACCGGCAGGCCGAGCCAGCGCCAGTAGTCCTCGATGACCTCGGGCGACAGGCCGGTGCCCTCGACGACGTCGTCGAGCGTGTACCGCCGCGGGCCGCCGAGGATCTCGAGATCGATCCGGGACGCGGTGTCCGCGGCGGGTCCGGGCGCCCGCTCGCCGGGGGTGTCGCTCGTCACGTCGTCAGTGTAGGGGCGGGCGCTCGCCGTCAGGAGCGCCGCAGGTGGTGGACGTCGCCGGCGGCGACGACGCGCACGCTGCCGTCGTCGCGAGCGACGACGAGGGCGCCCTCGGCGGTCAGGCGGACGGCGGTGCCCTCGATGACGCCGCACCCGCCGGCGAGGTCGACGCGCACGAGCGTCCCGAGGGTCGCGGAGCAGGCGGCGTACTCGTCGGCGAGCGAGGGGCTGTGGTCGGGTCCGGCGGCTTGCGCGTCGCCGTCGTCGGCGACCCAGCGGTCGACGACGGCGGTGAGCTCGCGCAGCAGGCCGCCGAGCAGTGCGGTGCGGTCGAGCGCGGCGGCGGGCGCGCCGGAGAGCGCGAGCGAGGTCGCGGTCGGCACGGGCAGCTCGTCGGCCGTCTGGGTGACGTTGAGGCCGACGCCGAGGACGACGGACCCGTCGCTCAGGACCCGGGCGAGGAGCCCGGCGACCTTGCGCCACCGGCCGAGGTCGTCGACGGGCTCGTCGGAGGGCAGGAGCACGTCGTTGGGCCACTTGAGCGAGGCGGGTACCCCTGCGGCGCGGAGTGCCCGCACGACGGTGAGGCCGCCGAGCAGCGGCAGCCAGCCGAGGGCCGGGGCCAGGGCGGCGGGCGGGTCGAGCAGGGTCGAGACCGTGAGCGCGGCGCGGGGCGGCGTGGTCCAGGTGCGGCCGGCGCGGCCCAGACCCGCAGTCTGGTGCTCCGCGACGAGGGCGGAGGGTTGGCTCGGCCGCAGCGGGCGCCGGATCCAGAACGGCGGGCGCGGCCAGCGGTGCGCCGTCCGCGGCCGCGCGCTCGGCGCGTCGCGCGAGCTCGGCGTTGGTGGAGGCGCACTCGGCGACCACCTCGACGCTCGCCCACGCGCCGTAGGGAGCGACGACGGTCGCGGCCAGCTTCTCGACATCGATCGCGGCACGGTCCACGCGCACATTGTCCACGGACAGACCCTGCAGCAATAGCGGCATCTTCGCTCCGGACGGGCCACGTGCTGCGCGACGCCCGAGCCGCGGGCGTTGTGGGGTTCCGCCAACGGATTCTCGCGTTTCGCGTCGTCGGGCGCATCGATTAGTGCCAAAGGGCCAACTAGGCTGCTGCAACGTGAACGCCGTCACTCCCACCCTCACCGGGACCGCCGCCAAGCTCGCAGACCTGGAGCGCCGCCGCGCCGCCGCCGTCGACGAGCCCGAGGCCGTCGCACGGGACAAGCAGCACGCGCGCGGGAAGAAGTCGGCGCGCGAACGCATCGAGGCGCTGCTCGACGAGGGCTCGTTCGTCGAGCTCGACGCGCTGGCCGCGCACCGGTCGCGCAACTTCGGGCTCGACAAGAAGCGCATCCCCGGTGACGGCGTCGTCACCGGGTACGGCACGGTCGACGGCCGCCAGGTGTGCGTGTTCTCGCAGGACTTCACGGTGTTCGGCGGCTCGCTGGGCGAGGTGCACGGCCAGAAGATCGCCAAGGTCCAGGACCTCGCGCTGCGCACGGGCGTGCCGATCATCGGCATCTCCGACGGCGGCGGCGCGCGCATCCAGGAAGGCGTGGCGGCCCTGACCCAGTTCGCGGAGATGTTCCGTCGCAACGTCGCGGCGTCCGGCGTGATCCCGCAGATCTCGCTCATCCTGGGGCCGTCGGCGGGCGGCGCCGTCTACTCCCCCGCGCTGACCGACTTCATCGTCATGGCCGACGGCACGTCGAACATGTTCATCACCGGCCCGGACGTCATCCGGTCGGTCACGGGCGAGGACGTCGACTTCGAGACCCTCGGCGGGGCGCGCACCCACAACCAGAAGTCGGGCGTCGCGCACTACATGGGCGCCGACGAGGACGACGCGATCGACTACGTGCGCTCCCTGATCGGGTACCTCCCGCAGAACAACCTGGGCGACCCGCCGTCGTTCCCGCCCGTCGAGCCCGACGTGGAGATCGGACCGCTCGACCTCGAGCTCGACGAGGTCATCCCCGACTCCGACAACCAGCCGTACGACATGCGGCGGGTCGTCGAGACGGTGCTCGACGCCGACACGGTCCTCGAGGTGCAGCCCATGTTCGCGCCCAACGTGCTCGTCGGGTTCGGGCACGTCGAGGGGCAGGCCGTCGGCGTCATCGCGAACCAGCCGATGCAGATGGCGGGCACGCTCGACATCGACGCCGCCGAGAAGGCCGCCCGGTTCGTGCGGACGTGCGACGCGTTCAACATCCCCGTCCTGACGTTCGTGGACGTGCCCGGCTTCCTGCCCGGCGTCGGCCAGGAGCACCAGGGCATCATCCGGCGCGGCGCCAAGCTCATCTACGCGTACGCCGAGGCCACCGTGCCGCTCGTCACCGTCATCACGCGCAAGGCGTACGGCGGCGCGTACATCGTCATGGGGTCCAAGCAGCTCGGCGCCGACATCAACCTCGCCTGGCCGACGGCGCAGATCGCCGTCATGGGCGCGGGCGGTGCGGTGAACATCCTGCAGCGCCGGGCCCTGGCGGACGCCCAGGCGGCGGGTCTCGACGTCGAGGCGGAGCGCCAGCGCCTCACCGCCGAGTACGAGGAGGCCATCGTCAACCCGTGGGACGCCGCCGAGCGGGGGTACGTCGACGCCGTCATCAAGCCCTCGGAGACGCGCCTGCAGGTGGCCAAGGCGCTGCGCGCGCTGCGGACCAAGCGCGCCAGCCTCCCGCCCAAGAAGCACGGCAACATCCCGCTCTGAGACGGCTGAGCCCCGTCGAACCCGAACCCTTCCCGGAGAGAATGCCTCCATGAGCCACGAGGACCAGACCCACAGCCCGGCCCCGCTGCACGGCACCGACGTCGTCCCGTTGCACGCCGCGGTGGACGCGCTGACCGCGGCGCTGCACGAGTACGTGGACACCGCCGCCGGGGTGCGTGCCGAGTTCGGCGCGGCGGAGTCGGACGAGGACCCGCGCATCCTTGCGCTCGAGAACCGGGTCGGCCAGCTCAACGCGGCCCTGTTCGACGCGCTGCACGACACGCTCGGCATGCACCCGGACCTCACCAGCTCGGTGTGGGCACCCTCCGACGACGACGCCGACCACACCGACGAGCACGACCTGCCCGACGGCGCCGAGCGGGCCGAGGTGTTCTACCTGGGCTTCGTGGTCGCGGCCCCGCCGGAGTCGGCGGACATGACCCTCGACGGCATGATCGACGTGCTCGACGAGGCGGGCGAGGAGGCGACGAACCGGTTCGCGGAGGCGGGCTACGAGGTCGTCGAGTGGGCGGCCGCGCGCGGCGGCGCACCGAGCTTCAGCGACGAGGACGGGGACGACGAGTGACGCCCGCGGTCCGGATCGTCCGCGGCGCGCCCGACGAGCTCGAGGTCGCCGCGCTGGTCGCCGGCCTGGCCGCCGTGGCGGCCGCGTCGGGGCTGCCCGACGACGAGGCCCCGCTCGAGGAGTGGACCAACCGCGCCCGGGCGGTGCGCGGCAACGGCGCCGGCGTGACCGCGCACAGCTTCGGCGGCCGCGAGGGGCGGCACAACGCGGACGCGTGGCGGTGGAGCCTGCGGAGCTGACGCGCGACGGCCTGGTCAGCCTTCGATGAGGTACGACCAGATCTCGCTGCCGTCGGCGTTGAGGTACGTGTAGCGCACCTTGGGGTCGACGATGCCGTTCGCCGCCATCTCCGGCAGGACCATCGTCGTCGCGGTCTCCTCGAGGGCACCCACCGCGGCGTCCATGTTCTCGCTGGTCGCGACGGGGTCCATCTCCTCGGCGAAGTAGTACACGTACTCGAGGGTGCTGGGCGCGTCGCCGAGGATGTCGATGCCGGAGAACGCCACCGCGGCGTCGCCCATCGACTCCATGATCGCCGGGATCTGCTCCTGAGCGGCGGCGACGTACGCGTCGAGCGCCTCGGTGCTGTCCGACTCGGCGACGTCCTCCTCGGTCGGCTCCTCCTCGGTGACCTCGCTCTCGACAACCGTCGGGGTGGCGTCGGCGGAGCCGTCCGGGTCGTCTGCCGAGCACCCCCCGAGCGCCAGCACGAGCGCGGCGGAGACCGGGACGGCACGACGTACCAGGGAACGAGTCAACACGGGGTCCTTCCAGGACTACATCACGGAGAGCGCAGGGAGAGCGCGCAGAACGTACCAGCGCGCAGTTCGCCCGGGCAATGAGTTGGGGAGGCCGACCGTGCCCCGGGGACGCCGCACGTCTCGCGCCGATTTCCGTGGCACCGTCCGGAGCCGTGAGTAGTCTCGCCAGGGTGACCCAGGCCAACGCCCCGCGCCCCCCGTCCGCCATCGACGCCGTCGCCGACGACTACGTCGCCAAGGTCGCCGAGCTCGACCCGCTCGCCGCGTCGGCGATCGGCCTGCCGGGCTACGACCACCTCATGACCGACCTGTCGCCCGCGGGCCACGACGCCCGCGCCGAGCTCGACCGCGCGACCCTCCGCGCGCTGTCCGAGCTGACGCCCGCCGATGATGTCGACGTCGTCACCCTCGCGGCGATGCGCGAGCGCCTCGGCCTCGCCCTCGAGCTGCACGAGGCGGGCGAGCCGCTGGCCGACCTCAACGTCATCGCCTCCCCGCTGCAGGGGCTGCGCGACGTCTTCGACATCATGCCCACGGGCACGATCGAGGCCTGGGAGAACATCGCCTCCCGCCTCGCCCTGGTGCCCGGGGCGATCGACGGCTACATCGCGTCCCTGACCGAGGCCGCCCGGCGCGGCAACGTGCCCGCGATCCGCCAGGTGCGCGAGGGCATCACGCAGGCCCGCGAGCTCGCGGGCGCCGAGTCGTTCTTCACCGCCTTCGTGCACGGCAAGGAGGCGGGCGCCGTCCTTGACGACTCGGCCACGTGCTCGCTCGTCACCAAGGAGCTCGAGCACGGCGCGACCGCCGCGCGCGAGGCGTACGACCGGCTCGCCGCGTTCCTCGAGCACGACCTCGCCCCGCAGGCCCCCGAGGCCGACGGCGTGGGCCGCGAGCGCTACGGCCTGTTCTCCCGCGAGTTCCTGGGCGCGACGGTCGACCTCGACGAGACGTACGCGTGGGGCCTCGAGGAGCTGGCCCGGATCGTCGAGGAGCAGACCCAGGTCGCCCGCGAGATCGCCGGCCCGGGCGCGACCGTCGAGGACGCCGTCGCGAAGCTCGAGGCCGACCCGCGCTACCAGCTCCACGGCACCGACGAGCTGCGCGCGTGGATGCAGGAGACGGCCGACACCGCGATCGCCGACCTGGACGGCGTGCACTTCGACATCTCCGGCCCCGTCCGCACCATCGAGTGCCTCATCGCGCCGACCCAGAACGGCGGCATCTACTACACCCCGCCGAGCGACGACTTCACCCGCCCCGGGCGCATGTGGTGGTCCGTCCCGCCGGGCGTCACGACGTTCGGCACGTGGCGCGAGAAGACGACGGTGTTCCACGAGGGCGTGCCGGGCCACCACCTGCAGTGCGCGGAGGCGGTCGTCGCGCGCGACACGCTGAACTCGTGGCGTCGGCTCATGTGCTGGGTCTCGGGGCACGGCGAGGGCTGGGCCCTGTACGCGGAGAAGCTCATGGACGAGCTCGGGTACCTCTCCGACCCGGGCGACCGGCTCGGCATGCTCGACGCGCAGCGCATGCGCGCCGCCCGCGTCGTCTTCGACATCGGCGTGCACCTCGGCCTGCAGGCACCGCAGGAGTGGGGCGGCGGGACGTGGGACGCCGACAAGGCGTGGCCGTTCCTCAAGGCGAACGTCAACATGGACGAGGCGTTCGTGCGGTTCGAGTACAACCGCTACCTGGGCTGGCCGGGCCAGGCGCCCGCCTACAAGGTGGGACAGCGCCTGTGGGAGCAGGCTCGCGACGAGGCCAGGGCGAAGGCGGGTGCCGCGTGGGACGCCAAGGTGTTCCACGCCCGCGCGCTCGCGCTCGGCTCTGTGGGCCTGGACGTGCTGCGCGACGCCCTGGCCTGACGCCCCGGCCCTGCGGGCAGGCGTTCTCGCCGGGGACGGGGGCGCCAGACGCCTTAGGGTGACCGCGTGGCTTCCGTTCACGTGGTTCTCGCGTCCCAGTCCCCCGCCCGCCTGAGCACGCTCCGGGCGGCCGGCGTCACGCCGACCGTCGTCGTCTCCGAGGTCGACGAGGACGCCGTCCTCGCCGCGGCCGGCGAGCGCTTCGGGGACCTCGAGCCCGCCGACGCGGTGCTCGTGCTCGCCCAGGCGAAGGCCGAGGACGTCGCGCGCCGCATCGAGGACGACGAGACGACCGCCGACATGCTCGGCGCGCGCGTCACCGAGGCCGTCGTCGTCGGGTGCGACTCGATGCTCGAGCTCGACGGCGAGATCCTCGGCAAGCCGCTCGACGCCGACGACGCGGTCGCGCGCTGGCACGCCATGCGCGGCAAGGCGGGGGTGCTGCACACCGGCCACTGGGTCATCGACCTGCGGGACCCGGCCGACGGCGGGACGGGCGCGACGCTCGGCGCGACGTCGTCGACCGTGTGCCACTTCGCGGACATCGACGACGACGAGATCCGCGCGTACGTCGCGACCGGCGAGCCGCTGCGTGTCGCGGGCGCCTACACGATCGACGGGCTCGGCGGGCCGTACGTCGACCGCGTCGAGGGCGACCACCACGGCGTCGTCGGGATCTCGCTGCCGCTCCTGCGCGAGCTGCTGGCGGAGATCGACGTCCCGTGGCGGGACCTGCGCGACTGACGCACCAGGCTGGCCGAGCCCCGTCGAGACCACCCCACTCCTGCGCCGGTCGAGCCCCGTCGGGACCACCCCCCTCCTGCGCCCGGTCGAGCCCCGTCGAGACCACCCCCACTCCTGCGCCGGTCGAGCCCCGTCGAGACCACCTCACTCCTGCGCCGGTCGAGCCCCGTCGAGACCACCGCACTCCTGCGCCGGTCGAGCCCCGTCGAGACCACCCCACTCCTGCGCCGGTCGAGCCCCGTCGAGACCACTGAGACCTCAGGACGTGCGTGGTTTCGACGGGGCTCAACCAGCCGGGGCACGGGTTTCGACGGGGCTCAACCAGCCGGGGGGAGGGGTTTCGACGGGCCCGACCGCCCGGGGGACGGGTTTCGACGGGGCTCAACCAGCGGCGGCGCCTTTGGTGGGTTCCCACAAACCCCCCGCGAGGGCATTGGCCTCAACGAGCCCCGTCCCTGTGAGGTTCCGGGCGATACGGTGAGCCGTGCCCATCACCAAGGTCCTCATCGCCAACCGTGGCGAGATCGCCGTCCGGGTCGCACGAGCGTGCGCCGACGCCGGCATCGCGTCCGTCGCGGTCTACGCCGATCCCGACCGTCAGGCGCTCCACGTGCGCGTCGCCGACGAGGCTTTCGCCCTCGGCGGGGTGCGGGCCCAGGAGACCTACCTCGACGTCGACAAGCTGCTCGACGTGGCCCGGCGCTCGGGTGCCGACGCGGTGCACCCGGGGTACGGGTTCCTCAGCGAGAACGCCGCGTTCGCGCAGGCCGTGACGGACGCGGGCCTGGTGTGGATCGGCCCGCCGCCCGCCGCGATCGAGTCGCTCGGCGACAAGGTCAGCGCCCGGCACATCGCGCTGCGCGCCGGCGCTCCCCTGGTCCCGGGCACCCCCGACCCGGTCGGGTCCGCGGCGGAAGTTGTCGAGTTCGCCAAGGAGCACGGGCTGCCCGTCGCGATCAAGGCGGCGTTCGGCGGCGGCGGCCGCGGCCTGAAGGTGGCCCGCACGTTCGACGAGATCGAGGAGCTCTATGAGTCCGCGGTGCGCGAGGCCGTGGCCGCGTTCGGGCGCGGCGAGTGCTTCGTGGAGCGCTACCTGGACCGGCCGCGGCACGTCGAGACGCAGTGCCTGGCCGACGCGCACGGCACCGTCGTCGTCGTCTCCACGCGGGACTGCTCGCTGCAGCGCCGCCACCAGAAGCTGGTCGAGGAGGCGCCCGCACCGTTCCTGACCGACGAGCAGAACGCCGAGCTCGACCGCGCCTCGAAGGCGATCCTGCGGGAGGCCGGGTACGTCGGCGCCGGCACCTGCGAGTTCCTGGTGGGCGCCGACGGCACGATCTCGTTCCTCGAGGTGAACACGCGCCTGCAGGTGGAGCACCCGGTGACCGAGGAGGTCACGGGCATCGACCTGGTGCGCGAGCAGCTCCGCATCGCTGCCGGCGAGCCGCTGGGGTACGAGTCGACGTCGGTCCGCGGGCACAGCATCGAGTTCCGCATCAACGGCGAGGACCCCGCGGCGGGCTTCCTCCCGGCTCCGGGCAGGATCACGACGCTGCGCTGGCCGTCGGGCCCGGGCGTGCGCGTGGACTCCGGTGTGGTCGAGGGCGACACGGTCTCGGGCAACTTCGACTCGATGATCGCGAAGGTCATCGTCACGGGCGCCACGCGCGAGCAGGCCGTCCAGCGTGCCCGGCGCGCGCTGCGCGAGCTCGAGGTCGAGGGCATCCCCACGGTGCTGCCCTTCCACCGGGCGGTGCTCGACGCGCCGGACTTCGTCGGCGACGAGTTCGGGGTGCACACCCGCTGGATCGAGACCGACTTCGCCGACGCCGTCGCCGCGCTGGCGCCCGCCGCGCCGGCCACGCCCGCCGACGACGAGGCCGAGGAGCTGCAGCCGCAGGCCGAGCGCGTCGTCGTCGAGGTCGGCGGCCGCCGTCTGGAGGTCGTGCTGCCGGTCGGGCTGGGCGTCGCCGCAGGGCGCGCCCGCACCGCGAACGCCGCCCGCCGCCCGGTGGGCCGCCGCGGCGGGGGCACGGGTGCGCGCGCGACGGGCAACACGCTGAC
>CBINDH010000037.1:0-13336 GCA_966249365.1 uncultured Xylanimonas sp.
CGCCGGGCGACGTCGCCGCGTACGCCGTGTCGCTCACCGCGAAGGGCAACGGCGGCGTGCTCACCACCCGCGACTCGACCGTCGACGTGGCAGGGTTCGGCGTCCTGGCATGGCGCGCGCAGGGCGTGCGCGGGGTCCCGACGGGAGCCTGGATCGTGCAGAACCTGACCTGCGCGGCGCAGGACGTGACGTTCACGCTGACCAAGCCGGTGGCCGAGCCGGTGACGCCGCGGCTCGTCGCGGTCGACCTCGACCGCGGCTAACCGGTCGTGCGCTCGCGCTCCAGCAGCGTGAGCACCTCGTAGTGCCGCGTCTGGGGGAACATGTCGAGCAGCCGCACCTTGACCGGGCGCAGCGAGGGCATGCGCTCCAGGTCACGCGCGAGCGTGTCGGCGTTGCAGCTCGAGTAGAGCACCCAGCGCGCCGACGAGGCCTCGAGCCAGTCGGCGAGCTCGGGGCCGATGCCGCGCCGCGGCGGGTTGACGACGACGAGCTCGGGCGCGTCGGCGGGGTCACTGCCGTGCGCGAACGCCGTCGCGTCCCCGGCCTCGAACCGGACGCCGACCATCGCGGCGAGGCCGTGGTCCGACCCCTCGGCGAGCTCTGCGCGCGTCACCTGCGCGCTCGCCACCGCCTCGGCGGAGATCTCGATGCCGGTGACGCTGCGGCCGGGCGACGCGCAGGTCAGCGCGAAGCCCCCGACACCGCAGTACAGGTCCCACAGGCTCGCGGGCGCGACGTCGTCGACCCACTCCTTCGCCTGCCGGTAGAGCGCGGCGGCCACCTCGGTGTTGGTCTGGAAGAAGCTCTGGGGGCGCAGGTGGAGGGTCAGACCCTCGGCCCCGACGGCGAGCGTCATCGGGAGGGTCTCGCGCTCGGTGAGCACGATCTCGTGCTCGCCCTCGAGCACGGCCTTGTGCTCAGGCTGGATGTTGACGCTGAGCACGGCAAGGGCCGGCAGGGTCGCCTGGAGCCACGGCAGGTGCTTGCGCAGCCGCGCGACGGGCTCCTGCGAGCGCAGCACGAGGCGGACCATGAGCTCGCCGTCGGGCGAGCCGGTGACGAGCAGGTGCTTGAGCTCGCCGCGCCGGGCGGCGTCGCGGGGCGTGACCTTGCCGCGGCTCGGGGTCAGGTCGTACGGCTGGAGGCGCGCGAGGGTGATGAGCTCGGCGAGCGGGCCGAAGGCGGCCTGCAGCGCGGGCGGGTAGAGCGGGCAGTCGGTGAGGTCGACGCCCGTCGGCGCGGCGTCGGCGGGCAGCGCTCCGAGGATGCCGATGACGGGGTGCTCGACGGATCCGGTCACGACCATCTTGGCCTTGTTGCGGAACGCGCCCTCGGCGCTGGTGACGGGCGGCAGCCACGCGGCGTCGGGTGCGAGCGGTGCGAGCAGGTCGCGCACGTGGCTCACCTTGTCGGCGACCTGGGTCGGGTACGCGATCTCGAGCAGCGTGCAGGAGCGGCACCGGCCGGCGTCGTAGTGGTGGCACTGCACACCGCCATTGTCGCCGATACGGTGGTCGGAGGCCGTCGACCAGGGAGTCCCATCCATGACCAGCTCGCACCCGTTGCTCGCCCAGGTGGTGCTCGACACCACGGACGTGCGTGGCCTCGCGGAGTTCTACCGGCTGATGTTCGGCCTGACCTACCGGCCCGGTGACGAGCCGGTCGAGCCGGATGTCGCGGACGTCCCGCCGGAGGACAGGGACTGGCTGGTGCTGCGCAACCCGGGTGGGATCCAGCTCGCGTTCCAGCAGGTGGAGGCCTTGCCGCCGTCGACGTGGCCTGCGGCCGAGGTGCCGCAGCAGCTCCATCTGGACTGCACGGTGCCGGACACGGCGACGCTCGACGAGCAGACCGAGCGGGCGCTGTCGCTGGGCGCGTCGATGTTGCTGGACCGGTCCGACGACGAAGAGGAGCCGCTGCGGGTCTTCGCGGACCCGGCGGGCCACCCGTTCTGCATCTTCGTGGCCTGACCCGCCCGACCGGGGGGCTACGGCAGCGCGGCGATCGCCTCGATCTCGAGCAGCGCACCGGGCACCGCGAGGCTGGCGACCATCATCGCGGTCACCGCGCACTGGTGCTCGCCCCAGGCCTCGACGGCCGCCGCGTAGGCCTCGCGCGGGTCGACGCGCTGGTCGAGGTAGATGGTGAGCTTGGCGACGTCGTCGGGCGTCGCTCCGGCGGCGTCGAGCACGGCCTTGACGTTGGCGATCGCCTGGTGGACCTGGTCGGGGACGCCGGTGGCCATCACCCCCGCGGCGTCGATCCCGTTCTGGCCGCCGACGTAGAGCGTGCGCCCTGCCGGGGCGATGGTGCCCTGGGAGAACACGGAGCTCTGATAGAGGGTCGGCGGGTTGACGCGCTCGATCATGACGGACCTCCGGACGAGTAGGTACCAATCCGACATTAAGCCCGGTCGCGGGACGTAGCGAGGCGTCCCGCGGGCCGTCACTGCGCGGGGAACCGCTCGGCGAGCGCGCGCAGGCGTGCGACGTAGGCGGGCCGGTCCTCCTCGGCGGTCCACAGGTTGGTGCCCTGGCGGCGGACGCCGGCGGCGCCGTCGACGGCCTCGCGCAGGATGTCGGCGTGGCCGGCGTGCCGCTGCAGCTCGGCGACGAGGTGGACGAGGACCTTGTGGAGCGTGACGGCGGCCGTCTCGGGGCGCCACCACGGCACGCGGCCGGGGGAGTCGAGGTCGAGCTCGGCGACGGTCGCATCGCCGTGTGCCCAGACGCGTCGGTAGAGGTCGACGAGGTCGGCGGCCGTCTCGGTCTCGGTGGCCCACATGTCTTCCTCGGCCACCTCGGGTACGTCGTCGTCGACCCAGGAGCGGAACCAGGGCATGGTGGTGGCATAGTCGGGATAGGGCCGCCCGAACGTGTGGCCGAGGTAGCCGGCCTCGACGGCGATGCAGTGCTTGACCAGGCCGAGCAGGTTGGTGCCGGTCGCGGTGCGGGGCATGCGCAGCTCGCGCTCCGACAGGCCCTCCGTCTTCCACACGAGGGCGTCGCGGGCCTCCTGGAGGTAGTGGTGGAGCGTCTCCTTGGGGGTCTCCTTGGGGGTCATGGAGCCCCACGCTGCCCGGTGTGCTCCGTCGGCGCCACCCTGCCGGGCCGCGAATCGATTCGTAACCAAATTGTTATGTGGGCGAACAAAACGGCCTACGACCTGGGACGATGTGGTCTGTCCACGATGTGGAATGGCCCCGTCAACGGTTGCTGAAGGCGACTAGTGCTCAAGGCACCCTTCACACGGTCATAAGTTTGACCGTTGTGCGGTTCCTAGCTCGACGGCTCGTCAACTACGTGCTGATGCTCTTCTTGGCGACGTCCCTGACTTACTTCCTGGCGTCCTTCTTCATGGACCCGCGGTCCAACTACCTGAGCCGCAACCCCCGTCCGCCGATGGCGTCCATCGACGCGTCGCTCACCGCGGCGAACATCAACGACAAGACGCCGATCTTCGAGCGGTACTGGAACTGGCTGACCAGCATCGTCACCCAGTGGGACTGGGGGCTGAGCCCCACGCAGGAGCCCGTGAGCGGCGCCATCGCCTCGCGCATCGGCGCGTCGGTGCAGCTCGTCTCGCTGGCCACCGTGCTCGGCATCGTCATCGGCATCTCGCTCGGCGTCTACACCGCGATCCGCCAGTACAAGTGGCAGGACCGCGTGTTCGGCGGCCTGTCGACGTTCTTCCTCGTCGTGCCCACCGCGGTGCTCGCGCTCGGCGTCGTCATCGGGGCGATCTACCTCAACCAGGCGCTCGGCTTCCGGCTGTTCTACGTCACCGGGTTGCACAGCTACGAAGGCGACAGCTGGTTGCTCAAGCTCAGCGACCTCGGCCAGCACCTCGTGCTGCCCACCATCGTGCTGTCCGTCATCACCGGCGTCACCTACCACCTGACGCAGCGCACCTACCTGCTCGACACGATGAACGCCGACTACGTCCGCACCGCCCGCGCCAAGGGCCTGCCGCTCCACGTCGCGATCCGCAAGCACGCGCTGCGCACCTCGCTCATCCCGACGACGGTCAACATCGCGTTCTCCATCGCGGGCGTGTTCACCGGTGCCGTCATCACCGAGACCGTGTTCGCGATCAACGGCCTGGGCCGGTACTTCATCACGTCGATCATGAACAACGACATCAACGCCTCGGTCGCCATCGCCGCGTTCGGCGGAGCCTGCACGCTCGTCGGCATGCTCCTCGCCGACGTCGCCGTGGCCTGGCTCGACCCGCGCATCCGGCTGAGCTGAGAGGACACCATGGCTGACACCGAGATCGCTCTCACCGCCGCGGCCGCCGCCGAGGTCGTCGCCGACGAGCAGGGCACCGAGCTGCGCCGCACCGGCCGCCTCACGCTCATCGTGCGGCGCTTCGCCCGCCGCCCGTCCGCCGTCGCCGGCCTCGTCATGCTGGTGCTGCTCGTCCTCTTCGCGCTCTTCGGGCCGCTGCTCGGCTCGTGGTCCTACGACGAGCCCGACTTCCTCGCCCTCGCCCAGCCGCCGAGCGCCGAGCACTGGTTCGGCACGACGACGGGCGGGTCGGACGTGTTCGCCCTCGTCGCCCGCGGCCTGGGGCGCTCGCTCATGATCGGCATCCTGTCGTCGGTCGCGATCACCCTGGTGGCCGCCGTCCTCGGCACGTTCATCGCGTTCTTCGAGGGCTGGGTCGAGCGCGTCGGCATGTGGATCCTCGACATGCTGCTCGTCATCCCGTCGTTCCTGCTCATCGCGATGATCACGCGGTCGGCGACGGGCAAGAGCGGGTGGCTGGTCCTCACGCTCGCGCTGACCGCCTTCGGCTGGGTGGGATACGCCCGCGTGCTGCGCACTCTGACGCTGTCGCTGCGCGAGCTCGACTACGTGCACGCCGCCCGGTACATGGGCGTCGGCGCGTTCACCATCATCCGCCGGCACCTCATCCCCAACCTCGGGTCGGTGCTCATCATCCAGACGGTGCTCGGCGTCGTCGGCGCGGTGAACTCCGAGACGGCGCTGTCGTTCCTCGGCCTCGGCGTCAAGGCGCCCGACGTCTCGCTCGGCACGATCCTCCAGGCCGGCCAGTCCGTCGTGCTGACCTCGCCGTGGGTGCTGCTCGCGCCGTCCATCTTCCTCGTTGCCCTGACCTTCTCGATGCAGCTCATCGGTGACGGCCTCCGCGACGCCATCGACCCCTACTCGCGCTCGGGAGGCAAGGCGTGACCACCACCGCCACATCCACCCACGTCCTCGACCCGCTCGGGGCGGCCGCCGAGCCCGTGCTCTCCGTCCGTGACCTGCACGTCAGCTTCGCCTCCGAGGCGGGCACCGTCCGCGCGGTGCGCGGCGTGAGCTTCGACCTGCTGCCCGGGCGCACGCTCGGCATCGTCGGCGAGTCCGGCTCCGGCAAGTCCGTCACCTCGCTGTCCGTCATGGGGCTGCTCGACTCGAACGCCCGCGTCGAGGGCTCCATCCGGCTCAAGGGCCGCGAGCTGCTCGGGCTGAGCGAGCAGGAGCTGTCGAAGTACCGCGGCAACGACATGGCGATGGTCTTCCAGGACCCGCTGTCCGCCCTGACCCCGGTGTTCTCCATCGGCGACCAGCTCGCCGAGGCGCTCGACCTGCACCAGGACCTCACCCGGGCGCAGGTCCGCGAGCGCTCGATCGAGCTGCTCGACCTGGTCGGCATCCCCAACCCGGCCGAACGCCTCAAGTCGTTCCCGCACCAGTTCTCGGGCGGCATGCGCCAGCGCGTCATGATCGCGATCGCCATCGCGAACAACCCCGACGTCATCATCGCCGACGAGCCCACCACCGCCCTCGACGTCACCATCCAGGCCCAGGTGCTCGACGTGCTCAAGACGGCGCAGCGCGAGACCGGCGCCGCCGTCGTCATGATCACGCACGACCTCGGCGTCGTCGCGGGCGTCGCCGACGACGTGCTCGTCATGTACGCGGGCCGCGCCATCGAGAAGGCCCCCGTCGACCAGCTCTACGCCCGGCCGGCCATGCCGTACACCATGGGCCTGCTCGGCGCGGTGCCCCGCCCCGACCGCGGCGAGAACCGCCGGCTCGTCCCCATCCAGGGCACCCCGCCGTCGCTCGTCGACCTGCCGACCGGCTGCCCGTTCGCGCCCCGCTGCCCGCTCGCGACCGACGCCTGCCTCACCGCCGAGCCCGAGCTCGCCCCCGTCGCCGGGAACGAGGACCAGCTCGCCGCGTGCATCCGCGCCGACGAGCTCGCCGCGAAGGGCATCACGTTCGAGGACGTGTACGAGGTCGAGGAGGCGCCCGAGGCGCTGTTCGCGGACGTGCCGCGCGCCGAGCGGGCCCCCGTGCTCGAGGTCACCGACCTGCGCAAGCACTTCCCGCTCACCGGCGGCGGCCTGCTGCGCCGCCGCGTCGGGTCCGTCAAGGCCGTCGACGGCGTCACGTTCGACATCCGCGAGGGCGAGACGCTGGCCCTGGTGGGCGAGTCCGGCTCCGGCAAGACGACGACGCTGCTCGAGATCATGAAGCTCGCCGCCCCGCAGGGCGGCACGATCTCGGTGCTCGGCAAGAACCTCGCCGAGATCAGCCGCTCGGAGCGCGCCGCGCTGCGCCGCGAGCTGCAGATCGTGTTCCAGGACCCGATGAGCTCGCTCGACCCGCGCATGCCGATCTACGACGTGCTCGCCGAGCCGCTGCACGTGCACGGCTGGTCGAAGGAGCGCATCAACACCCGCATCGCCGAGCTCATGCAGCTCGTCGGCCTCAACCCCGACCACGTCGACCGGTTCCCCGCGCAGTTCTCGGGCGGCCAGCGCCAGCGCATCGCGATCGCGCGGGCGCTCGCCGTCGAGCCGAAGCTCGTCGTGCTCGACGAGCCCGTCTCGGCGCTCGACGTGTCCATCCAGGCCGGCGTCATCAACCTGCTCGAGGACCTGCAGGCCAAGCTCGGCGTCGCGTTCCTGTTCGTCGCCCACGACCTGTCCGTGATCCGGCACATCTCCGCGCGCGTCGCGGTGATGTACCTGGGTCAGGTCGTGGAGCAGGGCGACACGGAGGCCGTCTTCACGGCCCCGCGCCACCCGTACACCCAGGCCCTGCTGTCGGCGGTGCCGGTGCCCGACCCGGTGCTCGAGCGTTCGCGCTCGCGCATCGTGCTCTCGGGCGACCAGCCGAGCCCCGCCCAGGAGATCAAGGGCTGCCGGTTCGCGAGCCGCTGCCCCGTGCGGGCACTGCTTCCGAAGGACAAGCAGCTCCGCTGCGACACCGAGCTGCCCCAGCTGACAGGCGCGGACCACGCCGCGGCCTGCCATTACCCCGTCATCCCGGACGCCCCGGGTACGGACTCCAAGGAGAACTGATGAAGAGCATGCGGAAGGCGGGGGCCAAGGCCACCGTCATCGTCGCAGCCCTGTCGCTCACGCTGACCGCGTGCGCGTCGGACGGCGGCGACAAGGCCGGCGACACCGGCGACCACAGCACCACCGCGGAGCAGCCCCTCGCGGGCTTCGACGCCAAGACCATGGGCTCGGACTACCCGATGCCCGCCGAGGGTGTCGCCTACGACAACCCGCAGGACCGTGACGCGCTCCAGGAGGGCGGCACGCTGACCCTCGCGACGTCCGAGATCGGCCCGAACTGGAACTCGTTCTCCACGGACGGCAACACGACCTACATGGGTCACTTCTGGCAGCTCTACCAGACCCAGCTGTGGGACTACGACGTCTCGGGCAACCCGACGCCGAACCCCGACTACCTGACCAAGGTCGAGGTCACCTCCGAGGACCCGCTCGTCGTCACGTACGACATCAACGAGAAGGCGACCTGGAACGACGGGACGCCGATTGACTGGACCGCCTTCGAGGCCACCTGGAAGACGCAGTCGGGCAAGAACGAGGGCTACAACCCGCCGTCGACCTCGGGCTACGACCAGGTCGCGTCGGTCGAGCAGGGTGAGACCGCGAAGCAGGCCGTCGTCACGTTCGAGACGCCCTTCTTCCCGTACGAGTTCCTCTTCATCAACCTCGAGCACCCGGCCGCCGTCGACCCGGCGACCTACACCGAGGGCTGGGTCAACAACCCGCACACCGAGTGGGCCGCCGGCCCGTTCATCGTCGACTCGTTCGACGACACGCAGGCCACCTTCGTGCCCAACGACAAGTGGTGGGGCACCAAGCCGCTGCTCGAGAAGATCCAGTTCAAGGTCATGGACGCCTCGGCCTCGATCAACGCCTTCCAGAACGGTGAGATCGACCTGACCGACGTCGCCTCGGCCGACCGCCTCAAGGTCGCGCAGAGCATGGACAACACGACGATCCGCGTGAACTACGCGACGAACTCGGGCGTCGTGACCCTCAACGGGCACGCCGACTCGCTCAAGGACATCGCCGTGCGCAAGGCCCTCACGCAGGCCATCGACCGCACCAAGCTGGCCGAGATCAAGTTCCAGGGCCTGAACTGGAAGGAGGACCCGCTCGGGTCCGAGATCATGTTCCCGTTCCAGGACGGCTACGAGGACAACATGCCGGCGGACTCCGCCTACTCGCTCGAGGCCTCGGCCGCGACCCTCGAGGGCGCCGGCTACACCAAGGGTGAGGACGGCATGTTCGCCAAGGACGGCCAGCCCGTCTCGATCAAGTACACCTACTTCGGCGACTCGCCGACGCAGACCGCCATCGCCAACGCCGTCCAGGCCATGGGCAAGGCGGCCGGCATCGACATCGTGCTGGACAACCAGGACCCGTCGAAGTTCTCCGAGGTCGTCCTCGGTGGCCTCTACGAGATGCTCATCATGGGCTGGTCGGCCTCCGACCCGTACGGCTACTCGACGTCGGGCTGCCAGCTCTACTGCTCGGACTCCGACTCGAACTTCGCCTACCTCGGTGACCCCGCGATCGACGTCGAGCTCAAGAAGGCCGGCCAGATCGAGGACACCGCCGAGGCGATCGCCCAGCTCAACAAGGCCGAGAAGGCCGCGCTCGAGCTCTACGGCACCTTCCCGCTGTACACCGGTCCGACGATGGTCGCCGCCAAGGCCGGCCTCGCGAACTTCTCGGTGGCCTCCTCGGGCAGCTCGGCCGGCTTCAAGTCGCTGAACTGGCACCCGGAGAACATCGGCTGGGAGAAGTGACGACACCCTCCCGTCACTGACGCCCCCGACGCCGGCCCCGTCGCCTCACCCAGGCGGCGGGGCCGGCGTCTGCGTGTCTACTCTCTATGGATGGCACGCCACGGCGGCCCCGACGGGCTGACGTTCGAGCTCGTGCCGGAGGACGACGGCGACCTCGCCGTGCAGCCCCCGCTGCCGGCTCTGCTCGACGCGGCCATGACGGTCGCGCCGTCCGTCCTGTCGCGCGCCGCCCGCCGCGCGGCCGCCTGGCTGCGCTCCCGGACGCCGCTGCAGCTCGTCGCCGGGGCCGTGACGCTCGCGACGGCCATCGGGGCCGGCACCGCGGCCGTCGTGCACGCCGACCGGACCGACGCGGTGCGGCTGGCCACCGCGACAGGCGGGGTCGCCGATCTCGGCCTGCCCGCCCACACCCTGTGGCGCACCGAGCTCGAGACGTCGGCGAGCCTCGCCCGTTACCCGATCCGGCCCGTCGGCGTGCTCGGCGGGCGACGCGGTGACGTCGTCGTCGTCGCGGTGCCCGACTTCGCGCTCTCCGACCCGCCGTCCCCGATCCCCGACGAACGGCGCGACCCCGGGTACCAGCTGTACGGCATCGACCTCGACACCGGCGCCCGCCGCTGGACCGTGCCCGTGGGGGAGGCGGCCGCCTGCGGCAGCGGGTCGCGCGCGCTGGGCAGGACGCGGGCGGCCCAACCCACGATCGCGCCCCACCTCGTGTGCACCTGGGGCCGGGGGACCGGGTCGCGTGTCGCCGTCGTCGCCCCGGACGGGACGGCCACGCGGCGGACGCCGGTCGCGCTCGACGACACCACCCGGGTGTGGCCCGGCCCGGGCGGCACGCTGTGGCGCACGGAGCGGCCGGGGGTGCGGCCCGCCGGCCTGCGCCTGGTCAGCAACCCCGACTGGGGCTGGCGGTTCAGCGCCGCGTTCGACGTCCCGCCGGTGCGCCTGTCGGCGGAGGACCCGGTCACCGGGCAGAGGCTGTGGAGCACCATCCTGCCGGGCGGCCGCCTCGACGTGCTCGACGACTGGACCCGCTGCACGGACACCCGGCGGGCGCAGGCGGTCCTCGACGTCGGTGCGGTCGACGCCGACGTCAGCGACGACGGCGCGGTGCTCGACGTGTGCGGGTTCACGCTCGTGGTGGCGGCCGACGGCACCGTCCTGGTCCGGCACCCCTCCGCGAGACGCGACCTCACGTCGTGGCCGCGCGTGGCGTCCCTCGCGGACGGCGGCCTCGCCGTCGGCAACCTGCGCGAGGAGGACTGGTGGAGCGGGCCGTGGACCCGCCCCGCCGACGTCTACGACCGCGACGGCGAGCGGGTCGTTCACCTCGACGGCGGGGTGCTCGACCCGCTCGCCTCCGACGGGTCCGCCGGGACCGACCGCGACACCGGCGTCTTCGTGACCCTCGACGACCACCGGATCACGGCGGTGAACACGACCGGCCGGGCGCTGTGGAGCCGACTCGACCGGCCGTCCGTCGTCGGCGCGGTCGCGCACGCGGGCGGGGTCATCGTCCTGGCCCGGTTCGGGCGGACCACGCCCGGCGAGCTCGCCGCGTTCGACCTCGGGACCGGGGACCGGGTCTGGACCGCCCCGCTCGAGGGCATGGGGCTGGGCGGCGGCACCGAGATGTTCCTGCGCGCGGCGTGGACCGACGGGCGCGTCGTCGTCGTGGTCACACCCGGGACGCGGGTCCTGACGGCGTCGCCCGCCTGGACGGCGTACGACCTGCGCACGGGGGCGCAGGTGTGGCGCCTCGACGGGGAAGCGGTCGCCCGGCTCGCCTCCCCGGACGCCGAGTGTCTCGCCGCCGCCGGGCGGCTGCTGTGCGTCGACGGGGCGACGCTCACGCGCGTGTCCTGAGCCGCCACCTCACGTGAGGTGGTCGTGCACGCCCTCGGTCCACTCGCGGTGTCGCCGCGCCGACCGCACGACGACGTCGCGCGCGTCACGCGGGATGACGCCGTCGAAGTTGTTGTAGAGGCGCTCGAAGCTGAACCGGGCCACGTGCGCGGCGACACGCTCGGCCACCCGCCCGGACAGGGGGATCCGGTTGGGGTAGGAGCGCATGAAGCTCACGCTCACGCGGTCCGGGTTCGCGAAGATCGTGTCGCCGCTCAGCAGCACGCCGCGCCCGTCGGCGCCGCCAGCCCAGTGCACGACGGCGGAGCCCGGGAAGTGGCCGCCCGGCTGCGTCAGCGTGACGCCGGGCAGCAGCTCACGCTCGCCCTCCCAGGCCTCGAGCGCGGCTCCCGGCCGGGCCACCCAGTCGAGGTCGGCGCGGCTGACCAGCACCGGCACGTCGCCCAGCAGCCGCGACCACTCGAGCTGGACGCCGAACATGTGCGGGTGCGACGCCGCGATCGCGACCACCCCGGCGTCCCCGGCGAGGGACCGCACGCGCGCCGCCGCGGCCTCGTCGGCGTACGCCACGGGGTCCCACAGCAGCGAGCCTCCGGGCGTCACCAGCAGCTTGGCCTGCTGACCGATGCCGACGGCCGCGCCCACGACGTGCAGGCCCCACAGCGACGGCTCGAGCTCGGTGAGCTCGACCGACGCCCCGGCCGCGGCGAGCTCGTCGAGGGTCGTCCACCGCTGACCCTCGGCCGGGACCCACTGCCGTTCGTCGGCGCAGATCTTGCACACCGCAGGCCGGGACGCGTGCTCGACGCCGCACGTGGCGCACAGAGTGAGGCTCACGCACCACAGCCTGCCCCGTCGAGGCCGACCCGGCCAGGGGACGGACGACCCTTCCGCGCGCGCGAGGCCGACCCCTAGCCTGCCCGCGTGAGCCAGCGCCACGAGCCCGTCCGGTTCGACATCGACCCCGGCGACCTCCGCGACACGGCGGACCCGAGCGCCGGGGCCGAGGTCCCGGCGCTCGCGGACCCCGTCCGCCACGGCGTGCGGGCCGTACGGGACCTCGTCGCCCGGCAGCCCCGGCGGCGCCTGCTCGCGGCGGGCCTCGGCCTGGTCGTGGTCGCCGGGACCGCCGTCGGCGCCACCGCCGCCGTGCGGTCGCTGCGGGACGCCGCGGCCGAGCGTGCCCGGGTCGAGGCGCTGCTCGCCTCGCCGGGCGGGGTGCGCGACCTGGGCGACGGGCCGCTCGACGCCGTGTGGACGACGCCGCTGACCGGTCGGGTGCTCGGCACGCTCCCGGGCACGATCGTCGTCGCCGACCGGGGCGACGCCGTCGGCATCCGTGTCGCCGACGGCGCCCAGGCGTGGCGTCACGAGCTCGGCGGGTCCCTGGAGTGCGGGCCTCTCCCGCTGCCCGGCGAGCGCGCACCCGTCGGCACGACGCTCGCGTGCCTGGCCGGCCCGACCGAGGCGCGCCGCGTCACCGTGCTCGACGCCGACGGCGCCGTCGTCGCGGAGCGCTCGCTGGGGGACACCACCGAGGTCACGGTCCAGCCGATGGGAGACGGCGGGCTGCTGACGATGCGCCCGACGGGCGAGGAGCCGCCGGAGCTCGTCGTCCCCGACGAGATCGAGCTCGCCGAGGCGTTCCCGGACGGCATCACCTCGGGTCAGGGCGCCCACCTCGAGGCGGTCGACGCCGCGACGGGCGCGCCGCGCTGGTCGCTCGACGTGCCGTTCGAGCCCGTCGCCGACGCCGGACAGTGCGGCGTGCACCAGGACCTCGGCGCGCCCCCGGTCATCCGCCGCGACATCGACGTGTCCGTCTCCGCGACGCTCGTGCAGGTGCAGGGGTGCGGCGTCTGGGCGGACGTGCTCCCGGACGGCACCGTGCTGGAGCGCGGACCGATGCACCGGTACCTCGTCCCCGACCCGGACGGCGGGCACGTGACCCTCGGGCCCGGCTCGACCCTGTTCGACGAGCAGGGCGACGCCCGGACGCTTCTCGCCTCCCTCCAGGTCGCTCTCCCGCTGGCCACGGACGGGTCGACGTCGCAGCGCCTGGCCACCACGATCGACCGGCTCGTCCTGCTCGACGGCGACGGCGAACGAGTCTGGAGTCCCCCCGCGGGCGCGCCGATCGTGGGCAGCGTGCTCGTGCGCGCGGGCGGCGTCGTCGTCGCGCTCTCGCCCGACCTCCGGACGCTCGTCGCACAACGGCTCACCGACGGTGCCACCCTCTGGTCGGCCACCGGTCGGACCTGGACCACCGAACGCCCCGCCGCCGTGTCCGTCGAGCACCTCGTCGTCGACGGCCTTCTCGTCGAGTACACCTCCGCGAACCGGACCGTGGTCACCGACCTGCCGAACGGCG
>CBINDH010000038.1:0-13334 GCA_966249365.1 uncultured Xylanimonas sp.
GGTCGGTGACCGGCGGCACGAGCGACGTCAGGTTGTCCTGCGGCACCGTCTGGGCCGTCGAACCCCCGGTCGGGGTGTCGTCGGGGTCGCCGTCGCCCGTCATCAGGGCGGCGGCGACGACGGCGGCCACGCCCACCGCCGCGACCGCGCCGGCGACGGCCGGCCAACGGCGCCGCGCGGGCGCCTCCTCGACGGGCGGTGCCTCCACGACCGGCTCGGCACGCTTGTGGACCGTCGTCTCCAGGCCCGGCTCCCACGCCGGTGCCGCCGGGGCGGCCGTCGGGACGTAGGCGGCCGCGGGGCGCGGCGCGGCGGACGGTGTGGCAGCGGGGGCCCCGACCGCTGCCGCGGCCCGGGCTCCCGGCGCGAACGCGCTGCCCCCCGGGCGCGCGGGGCTCGGCGCCTGCGCGTCGATCGAGACGACGCTGCGCAGCCGGGTGCCCGGGTCGTCGTCGTCGGCCTCCTCGTCGGACTGGACGTGGCCCGAGTCGTCGAGGATGTCGACCGGCGTGACGCCGAGCTGCAGCTCGTTCTGGACGTGCTGCAGCGCCCGCGCGAACGCCAGCACCGTGGCGTACCGCGACGTCGCGGACTTCGACATGGCGGTCGCGAGGATGCGTTCGAGCGACACCGGCACGTCGCTGCGACCGACGGGCGCGAGCCGCGCCGTCTCGATGCGCGACACCAGGTCGGCGGCCGAGTTCGACCCGCCCGGAACCTCGAACGGCGACCGGCCGGCCAGCAGCGTGTACAGCGTCGCGGCGAGGCCCCACACGTCGGTCGCGACGCCGCTCCGAGGCGGGTCGAGGAACGCCTCGGGCGGCGACCACGGGATCGACATGCCCTCGGCGCGCGAGGCGTCGTCGAGCGTCGACGAGATGCCGAAGTCGGTCAGCGCGGGGTGCCCGTACTCGGTGACGAGGATGTTCGCGGGCTTGATGTCGCGGTGGATGATGCCCGCGCGGTGGGCCGTCTCCACGGCGCCGGCCACCTGGATCGTGGTGCGCAGCGCCTCCGCGACCGAGAACCGCTCGGTGCGGTAGCGCGAACCCAGGTTGGGCCGCGAGCAGTACTCCATCGCCAGGTACGGGCGGCCGTCCGAGGCGATGTCCGCCTGGTACATCGTGACGATCGACGGGTGGCTCGACAGCGTGGCCATGAGGTCGGCCTCGGCCTCGAACGCCGCGGCCTGGCTCGCGCTGCGCTCAGAGAGCAGCACCTTGACCGCGACGCGGCGCCGCGGGCGGAGCTGCTGGTAGAGGAACACGTCCGAGAAACCGCCCGAGCCGATGACCGAGAGGTACTCGAAGCCGTCGATGTGGGGCGGCGTGGACGGCGCGCGCTTGGTGCTCACCAGATCTCCTCGAAGGTCAGGGTGGCGCCGTCGCCCAGGTCGACGACGTCGCCGTCGACGACGAGCGTCGGCTCGCCCGGGTGCAGCCGCTGCGGCGACTGCCCGTCGCGGTGGAGCACGGTGCCGTTCGTCGTCGCCAGGTCGGTCACGAGCACGTGCCAGCCCTCGAGCCGTACCTCGACGTGCGAGCGCGACACGTCCTGGTTCGGGCTCGTGACAGTCACGAGTCGCGGCATCTCCCCCGCCGTGGACCGGGGCGTGCGCGGACGGCGTCCGACGACGAGCGGGCGGTCGAGGTCGACCACCGGGCCGCCCGCGACCCGCACCCGGCCCAGGACCGGCCGCGGGGCCAGGTCGGCCTCGCCCTCGAGCGGTGCGCCGCACGTGCGGCACTCGCCACGCGACGGCGGGTTCGCGTGGCCGTGGGTGCAGAGGTTTGCCAGCACCTGCGGACCGGCGCCCGGCGCCGGAGCCGGGGCGCTGGGCTCCGGGGCCGGGGCGGCGGCGCCGCTGCGCAGGTCGGCCAGCGCCGACGACATGATCGTGTGGCCGTCGTGGTCGATCTCCTCCGAGCCTCCCTGGGGCGCGGGGGCTGGTGCGGGCGGTGCCGGATCGGCCGGAACGGGTGCGGCCGGGGCCGGGGTCTCGGCGGCGGGGCCGCTGGCCCAGGAGCGCGGGACGCCGGCGATGAGGCCGCCCGCCTCGGGCGCGGCGGGCGCCGCCGGAGCGGGCGGCGCCGGCGCGGGGACCGGCGTCGCGGCCTGCGGAGGCTGCGGGGGTGCGTCCGCCTCGTGCGCCTCGTCATCCTCGTCGGGACGCACGGCGGCGTCCTCGACGGTCCGCATCACGGTCGCGCCCCACAGGTGCGCGTACCCGTCGTCGGCGATGTCGACCGGGCCCGCCTGGGTCGCCTCGGGGGCAGGGGGCGCATCGATCGGGTCGGCAGCCGGGGGCTTCGCCTCAGGTGCGGGCGGCGCCGCGGGTCCGGGGGCCGGCGGCGCGGGGGGCGTGCCGGGCGCCGGCGGGGCGGGCGGCACGTCGGTCGCGTGCCGTGCGGACGGCGCGACGGGCTCCGGCTGGGCGCCCGGGAGCACCGTCTCGACCTCGGGCACCGACAGCACCGGGCGAGACGCCGCGCCCGGCAACGGCCACGCGGGCGAGGGCGTGGGCCTGGACCTGACCGGCGCACCCGCCAGACCCGCGGGGCCCGTCGACGCGCGCGCCACGCCCGGCACGACCTCCAGCGCCACCTCGTCTGCCCGCACCACGCCTTCGACCAGCGGCCACGCGTCCCGGTCCGCCAGGAGGTCCGCCGCGCCGCGCGGCCGGGTGCCGAGCGCGACCGTGGCCACGTCGGCGACCCGCCGCTCGTGCCACGTCGCGACATCGCCGCCGTCGACGACGACGTCGCCCGCCGCGGTGGCGAGAACCGCCTGGAACCGCCCGCGGACCAGCACGTGCGCGTCGCCGTCGTCGGTGAGGGTGACGGCCGCGAACGGCGGCAGCGTCGTCAGGCTCGTGCCCGGGAGGCCGGCGAGGGCGTCGAGCACCGCGGTCACCGGCGAGTCGGCGGAGACGCCGTCCCAGACGGCACGCGCGGCGCCGCCGTCGGACAGCACGACCGTCGTCCGGCCGCGGCGCACCACCGTCGCGTCGGCGCCCGCGTACCGGGCCTCGTTCGTCGCCGTCACCGTTCTCCTCCCGTCAGCACGTCGTTGCGCGGGCGCGTGTCCTCGTCCGTCAGGACGAGCACCCCGCGCGGCGCCGTGTGCTCCGCGTCGTCGACGGCGGTCGACACGTCGACCACGACGACCGTGATGTTGTCGCGGCCCCCGGCGGCGAGCGCCTCGCAGACGAGCCGGTCCGCCGCGGCCTGGGCGTCCGGCACCTCGAGCAGCACCCGCTCGATCTGGGCGTCCTCGAGCTCCCCGGACAGGCCGTCGGAGCACACGAGCACCCGGTCGTGCTCGCCGACCGGCACGAACCAGTAGTCGGCCGGGGACGGCACGCCCGGGCCGAGCGCGCGCGTCACGACGTGCCGGCGCGGGTGGGTGCGCGTCTCGGCGGGCGCGATGACACCCGCCTCCACGAGCTCCTGGACCTCCGAGTGGTCGACGCTGACCTGCTCGAGCTCACCGTCGGTGAGCAGGTAGGTGCGCGAGTCCCCGACGTTGAGCACGAGCCAGTACGGCACGCCGTCCTGCTCCGCGAGCACCACGCCGGAGACGGTCGTGCCGGCCTCCTTGCCCGGTGCCGTCGCGATCGCCGCGACGCGGACGTGCGCCTCGGCGAGCAGCCGCTCCACCCCGGCCGCGCCGTCGCCCTCGAACGCGCCCGGCAGGCCCGCGCTCAGCGGCTGCAGGACGTCGATCGCCGTGCTGCTCGCGACCTCGCCCGCGTCGTGGCCGCCCATGCCGTCGGCGACGAGGAAGGCGAAGCCGTCCGCCAGGAAGAAGTCCTCGTTGAGCGACCGGCGCGCACCGGTGTGCGTCGCGCTCCCCCAGCGCAGGACGATCGAGTCGAGCCCGTTCACGAACCCTCCGGGTGGACGAGGATGCGCGCGTCGCCGACGTGCAGCGTGGCACCGGCGGTGACCCGCACCCGCGTGCCGGGCGCGGCCACCTGCGGCGAGCGCCCGGGCACCGAGACGACCGTGCCGTTGGTCGACCCGCGGTCGATGACCCACAGGCCGCCGGCGTCGGGGTGCAGCTCGGCGTGCGTCTTGGAGACGGACCGGGTCGGGTCCGGAACCGCGAGCACGTCCCACGGCTCCCCTGCCGGCGCCTGCGGGTTGCGGCCGACGAGCGTCCGCGACGTGATCGCGTACCGCTCCCCCGTCCCGAGCTCGAGCACCAGCACGCGCGGTCGCGCCGGAGCCATGCGGGTCTCGCCGTCGACGTCGTCCGCCGGAGCGGGCGCCGGGGGCTGGGCGGCCGGGCTCGAGGCCGCGACCGACGGCGCAGCGACGGCGGCCGGGGAGGCCGGTGCCGCGAACACCGGGGCGACGGCGGGCGCCGGGGCCGAGGCGGGCGCCGGGGTCACCGGTGCCGGTGCGGCGGGGGCCGGCGCGGGCGGCGCGCTCTGCCCCGAGGCCGCGCCCATGCCCGGGACCCCGGTGATGAGCCCCGACGGGGCGGGCCCGCTCGACGTCGGGAACGCCCAAGGGTCCGGCGTGACGGGCGCGGGGGCGGCCGGAGCCGCAGGTGTCCCGGCAGCGGGCACCGCCGTCGACGTCCAGGCGACGGGTGCGGCATGGGCACCGGCTGCTGCCGCGGGAGGGGCCAGGGCCGCCTGCGGCCGTGCGCCGCGGGTCTGGCGCAGCACCACGGACCGCACGGCCTTGTCGTGCCAGCCCTGGCGGAGCGGGCCGGAGTCGAACGCCGAGCTCCACGCGCCCAGGAGGACGGGCGCGCTGGTCACGCCCAGGACGAGCCATCGCAGCAGCGAGCGCCCGATCCCGATCGGGCGGTGGGTCTGCGCGTCGACGGTGCGCAGCCCGAGCAGGAGCCCGCCGAGGGTGCGGCTCGTCCGGCCCTCCACGATGACGAGCGCCAGCCAGAGGACCACCGACGCCGCCGTCGCGAGCAGGTAGGCACTCATCACCTGGGCGGCGATCGCCTCGGCCTCGGCAGGCGAGACGGCCCGGAGCTCGCCGCCGAGCGGGATCCCGGCGGAGGTGACGGCGACCAGCACGATGACGACGGGCACGATCGCGAGTGCCACGCCGTCGATGAGGTACGCGGCGAGCCGCCGGCCCACCCCGGCGTACACCGGGACGGGTGCGGGTGCGGGCGGCGGCGTCGCGAGACCCCGCACCGTCGCGGCGATCCGCTCCGGCTCGGTCGTCCCGGTGTGCACGGGTACGGGTGCGCTGGGCGGGGACGCGAGGGGCGCGCCGGCGACGACCGGTGCCCCGGTGCGCGGGAACGCCGTGCCGCACACGGCGCACCAGGCGGTGCCGGCCGCCTGGGAGCTGCCGCACGCGGGGCAGGTCACGTCGCTCATGGGGTGTTCCTCTTTCTCAGGACGTTGCCGGGCAGGCGCAGCGAACCCGGCAGGCGCAGCGACCGGGGTCGCACGCCTGCGCGCACGGACCGGAGCGACAGCGCCGCGCGCCACCGTTCCCGCCGGTTGACGCTGGCCCGCATGCGGTCGACGACGGCGTCGACATCCTGCCAGTACGCCTCGACCTCGGCGTGCGTCGGTTCGGCGGCGCCGAACACGGTCGCGTCGGCACGGTGGGCGAGGGCGACGTGCCCGTGGTCGCCGAGCACCGTGACGAGCGCCCCGGCGGTCTCGCGCCGCGTCGCCCCGGCGGGGACGGCCGCGCCCAGGTCGGTGGCGGTGTCGACGACCTCGCGCCAGCCACCGCTCACGCGGTCCGCGTACCGGCCCGTGGTGCGGCGCTTCTTGCGACGTCGGGCCTTGAAGGCCAGCACGACCAGGACCGGTCCGAGCACCAGGGCCAGCGGCACCAGCACCGAGACGGCGATCAGCCCGATCATCGCCCAGTCGTAGCCCTCGGCGTCCTGGTCCTCGTCCTCGTCGTCCTGCACGTCGCCGGGGACGTCGTCGGCGGGCTCCTCCGGCGGCTCGGGCTCCTGGAGCACCGGCGGCTTGGGCACCTGCTGGCTCTGCGGCTCGGGCTTGATCTTGTTGTCCTCGTCGGGCACGGCGTCGATCGGCACCCAGCCGTACCCGTCGAACGGGACCTCGACCCAGGCGTGCACGTCGCCGCCGAGCACCGTGTAGGGCTCGCCGTCCTTGCGCTCGTCCTGCTCCGGGTCCGTGTAGAACCCCATGGTGACGCGCGCGGGGATGCCGGCCTGCCGGGCCATCAGCGCGAGCGCGACGGCGAACTGCTCGTCGTCGCCGACCATCTCGTCGGCGTCGAGCAGCGTGTCGATCCGGTCGGCCGAGTGGCCGGGGCGCGACGGCGCCTGGTCCTCCAGGCCCGAGGAGTACACGCCGGTGGCGACGAGGCCGTCGCGCAGCGCGAAGAGCTGCTTGACCGGGTCGGTCTCCTCCCCCATGAACTGCGCGGCCTTGGAGGCGACCGCACCCGGGAGCTGCTTCTCGGGCAGCTTCGGCACGTCGGTGCCCATCGCGATGCTGGACGTGAGCAGGTCCTCCTCGACGGGCGCCGGGACGAGCTGGGCGCCGAGCCGGTACGTGTCGCCACGCTGCAGACCCGCGGTCGTCAGCGCGGTGCGGGTGTGCTCGTCGTAGTAGGTGCCCGCGAGGAGGTCGCCGGCGCGGTCGCCCGTCCAGGTGATGCCCGTCAGCGAGCCTGCCTCGGGCACCCAGGGCCCGGTGTAGTCGAGGATCTCGACCTCGAGGGTCGTGCTCGCGGCCGGGTTGCTCGTGGCGATCTCCTCGCCCGCGCGGATGTACGTGCCCGAGCCGGGCTCGCCGCTCGCGGCGTCGTAGACGACGCCGTCGTAGGTGTCGAGCGTCGCGAGGCGCACGCGCTGCCCGGCCGGGAGCCCGGTGATGCGCAGCAGCTCCGACTCGCGCTCGTCCTTGGCGTAGCGGCGGAACGCGGTCAGCGGGCTGACGAACTCGTGCAGGTTGAGCGGGGGCACGACGACGGTGCGCAGCACGGTGCGCCCCTCGGCGGGGGCGATGGCCGGGGCGCCGAGCGCCGCCGCGACCGCCCCGACGCCGAGGATCGTGGCCCCCGTGCGGAACCGGTACCAGCGCAGGCGGCGGGAGGCGGCACGCGACGCCTCCGTGGTGACCGTGTGCCGGCCGACGCGCGCCTCGATGACGCGCAGCGCACCCCACAGCAGGCCGATGACGGCGACGACGAGGCCCTGCACGACGGGGTAGGCGGTCTCGACCGTCCCGAGCAGGATGGCCGCGACCAGCGCAGTCCCGACCGGGGCCAGCGCCCAGGCCGCGAACCGTGCACGCCAGGCGATCGTCCCGGCGAGCAGGCCGCCGAGGAAAAGGACGAGGAACGGGACCACGGCCAGCTCGGGGAACGAGTGCAGCGGCGGGACGGTGGTGACGAACTCCTTCCACCCGCGCACGGCGCCGAGGGCGAGCCCGCGCACCGAGTCGAGCGTCGGCACGACGCCCGAGATCGTCGTGCCGGGCAGCGCGAGCGGGCCACCCAGGGCGAGGTAGGCGACCACCGCGGCGACCGCCGTCGTGATCGCGCCCCAGCGCCGTGCCGCCGCGAGCCACGCCACGAGCAGGCCGAGGACGGCACCGCCGAGCGTGGGCAGGAGGTAGCTGGGCTCGCCCCACACGGGACCGAAGCCCACGGCGGCGGCGGCCAGGAGCAGCAGCAGCACGGCGCCGTCGACGGCGCCCGGCCAGGTCAGGGCGCGCGGTCGGCCCGGAAGCCCGGCCCCGGCGCGCGTTGCCGTCGCGGCACCCGTCGTGGTCGTGCCGGACACGCCGCGGACGGCGCGGCTGCCGCGGGTGGTGCCCGAGGTCATGTCGTGGGCGGGGGTGGCACTCATGCCTCGTTCAGCCTCCGCAGCGCGAGGGGCAGCTCACCGAGGCCCCCGAGGGTCAGGACGGTGAGCTCGGCGATGGTGCGCCGGCTCAGGGAGGCGCCGGGGACGCACTGCAGCGCCATCACGGTCACGTCCTGCGGCAGGCGCGCCGACGCGGCCCGCAGGTCCGCCGGAGGAACGCCCGAGCCGACGACGAACGCGACGACGGAGGCGTCCGCCATCGTCGAGGCGGCGACGCGCGCGACGTCGGAGAGCCGGGTGCGCGACGGCGTGCGCTCGATGCGCGCGAGGTCGTCGAGCAGCCGCGTGCGGTGGTCGCCGCGCAGCGACCCGGTGTTGACGAGCACGGTCACGCCCCGGTCCTCCTTGATGGCCTGGAGGCCGAGCGACCCGCAGACGCTGACGGCGAGCTCGAACTCGTCGTCGGTCGCGTAGTCCTCCGCGCGCGTCGACAGCAGGACGGCGAGGTGCGAGCGTCGCGTCTCCTCGAACTGGCGGACCATGAGCTGGCCGGTGCGGGCCGTCGTCTTCCAGTGGATGTGCCGGCGGTCGTCCCCGGGGACGTAGTCGCGCAGGGCGTGGACAGACACGTCGGAGTTGGAGATGTACTGGGTGACGCGGCCCTCGAGGTCCTTGAGGAAGCCCGTCGACGAGCCGGACAGGGACTTGACCACCGGGTGCACGAACAGCTCCTGCGGCTCGGTCCACGTCATCTCGCGGCGCAGCAGGCCGAGCGGGTCGGCGCGCACCGAGGTGACCGGGCCGACGGAGATGACCGAGCGGCGGCGGGTCGGGATCGTGAAGATCTCCTCGTGCTCGCGTCCGGGGCGCAGGCGCGGCACGGGGAACGCGGCGGAGCCCTGGCCGACGGGCACCTCCATGACCGACGGGAGCAGCGCCCGGGCGGTCTGGTTGCGCACCACGAGGCGCCCGACCGCGCGCTCGCCCACGGTGACCCGCGCCTGCGCGAGGTCGAGGTCGACCGTGTAACGGAACCGCCCGAGGACGAACGCCACCGCGGCCAGGAGCGTCACGGACAGCACCTGTGCCACGACGAGCATCTCCTGCCAGGCGAGCGCCAGCCCGGCCACCCATGCCGCGACCGCGACGACGATGCCCGCGATGCCGTACGGGCTCGCGACCGCCGTGAGCGGCGCCGCCACCCGGCGTCCGGCCGCGACCCCCTGGTCGAACGCGCGCGCGACGGCGCGTCCGGTCGAGGCGAGCCTCGCCTGGAGCGCGCCGCGCTGGACCTGCCGCGCCATCAGCCCGCCTTGACCTGGGCGCGCTCCTGCGGCGCAGCGACGGTGGTCAGGATGCGGTCGAGGATCGCCTCGGCGGTGGCGCCGGCGAACTCGGCCTCGGCGTCGAGCGTGAAGCGGTGCGCCCACACCGGGTGCGCGAGCTCCTTGACGTCGTCCGGCAGCACGTAGTGACGGCCGTGCGCCGCCGCCCACACCTTGGCGCAGCGCACCAGCGCGAGGGCACCGCGGACCGAGACGCCGACCCGGACCTCGGGGGCCTCGCGGGTCTCCTCCGCGAGCTGGGAGATGTACTCGAGCACGGCGTGGTCGACGTACGTCGTCGCGGCCAGCTCCGACATCTCGACGACGGCCTGGGTGGTGACGAGCGGCTGCAGCGCCTGGCTGCGGTCGCGCACCGCGGCGCCCGAGAGGATCTCGATCGTCGAGGCGCGGTCCGGGTAGCCGACCGACGTCTTCATCAGGAAGCGGTCGAGCTGCGCCTCCGGCAGGCGGTACGTGCCGGCCTGCTCGATGGGGTTCTGCGTGGCGATGACCATGAAGGGACGGCCGACGGAGTGCGCGGCGCCGTCGACCGTGACGCGACCCTCCTCCATGACCTCGAGCAGCGCCGACTGCGTCTTCGGCGAGGCACGGTTGATCTCGTCCGCGAGCACGATCGAGGCGAAGACCGGTCCCTCGTGGAACTCGAACCGGCCGGACTTCTGGTCGTAGATCGTCACACCCGTGACGTCGGAGGGCAGGAGGTCCGGCGTGAACTGGATGCGGTTGTTGCTGCCGTGCACGGTCGCGGCCATGGAGCGGGCCATGGCCGTCTTGCCGGTGCCCGGGGCGTCCTCCAGCAGCAGGTGACCCTCGGCCAGCATGCAGGTGAAGGCGAGGCGCACGACGTGCGACTTGCCCAGCAGGGCCTGGCCGACGTTGCCGACGAGACGGTCGAACGTCTGCGCAAACCATGCGGCCTGTTCGGGGGTCATGCTCATCAGGGGGATCTCCTTGTCGTTCCTTGGTGTGCGGGCGTCCGGGCCGTGGCTACCAGACGCGCGACTCGTACTGCTTGCCGTCGATGCGCACTGCTACCTCGGTGCCGGCCCACCCGTAGTAGCAGCTGAGCTGGACCGTCCCGTCGCCGCCGAAGCTGCGCGTGCTGGTGCTGCCGGTGAAGTTGTGCCAGCCCGAGGTGTCGGGGTTCGTCCCGGCCCAGCACTGCACGCTGTGGCTCCCCGACGGGAAGTCCTGGTAGTGCATCTCGAAGTAGGCGCAGGCGGCGGAGTTGCAGCCGGACTGACCCACGGCGCTGCTGCCGCGCGTGACCCAGGCCCGCGGCTCGGGCTTGGGGGCCGTCGTCCCGGTCTCCCAGCTCGACCACGAGCCGCACCCGGCGTCGTTGCACGCGCGTGCACGGAGCTTGTAGGTGCGGTCGTACCCGGCGGCGATGTCCTTGCGCCACGGCCAGCTGATGCTCGTCACGGTGCCGCTGCCGGAGTTGTACCCCTGCTGCTCCCACTCGATCTTCGAGATGGCGTCGCCGCCGTTGGACGCGGGCTTGCGCACCAGGAAGTACCCGCCGTTCGTCCCCGTGCGCGACCACTCCACGGTCGGCGCGCCGGGCGTCGTGTACGGCGTCACCGCGTTCGAGCTCGCCGACGCGGGTCCGCACCGCTGCGCGTTGCACGCCACGACCTCGAACCGGTACGACGCGGTCGGGTCGAGGCCCGTGGCGTCGTACGTCGTCGCCGTGAGACCCGTGGCGACCTGCGTCCCGTTGCGCAGCACGGCGTAGTTGCCGCCGGCCCCGTTGAACGTGCTGGGGGCGGACCACGTCACACGGATCGCCCCGGCGCCGGTGCGCGACGCGGCCGGCTGCCCCGGCGCTCCCGGGGTGCCGGACGGCACGACCGCCGCGGAGGCGGCCGACGCGGCGGAGTCGCCCGCCTTGTTGGTCGCCGTGACCGTGAACGTGTAGCTCGCGGACTTGTCGAGGTCGCCGATCGTCGTGGACGTCGAGCCGCCCGGGACGTCGACGGTCTTGACCGGCGCCCCGCCGCTGAGCACCTGCACGTGATAGGTGGCGATCGGGTCGCCGTTGGGCGCGGACGCCCCCCACGTCACGGTGACCTGCCCCCCGAGAGCGGTGTCCGAGTTCGTGGCCGACGGCACGCCCGGCACGCCCGGCACGCCCGCGGGGATCTCCTCGGCGGAGTACTCGCCCCAGTCGGACGGGTCGGGCGCCTCGTTCCTCGCCTGCAGGCGCACCTTGTACGCGGTGCCGTTGGTCAGGCCGGTCCACGTGTACGACCCGCCCGGCACGCACGTGGTCTGCACCGCGCCCGACGCCGGTGCCGGCGAGATCTCGAGGACGACGCACGTGATGGGTGACCGGTCGGTGTACGTCGCGTTGGTCCACGTGATCGCGAGCGACTTGTCGCCGAACGCGAGCGTCGGCGCGGCCGGCGGGTCGGGCCGCTGGTCGGGGCGCGCCTCGTCGGACAGCGGCGACGGGTCGGAGGAGTTCACGGCGTTCGTCGCGACGACCGAGAAGTGGTACCGCACGTTGTTCGTCAGCCCGTCGAGCGTGCACGTCGTGGTCGCGCACTCCTTGACGTAGCCGTTGTCCGACGTGACGGTGTAGCCCGTGATCGGCGAGCCGTTGTCCGCGGGCGGCTCCCACGACAGCACGACCGTCTCGGACCGGACCTCCTCGATCCTGGGCTTCGCGGGCGCTTCGGGCCGGCCCAGCACCGTGACCTGCAGGCGCCCCTCGACCTCGCGGTCGGGGTCGCGGGTCGCGTCGGCGACGCGGTAGCGCACGACGAGCACGCCGACGAAGTCCGCGGCGGGCGTCACCTCGACCTTGGCGCCCGCGATCGTCGGCGGGGCGCCGCGGCCCGTCTCGATGACCGCGGCGACGAGCTCCAGCGGCTCGCCCGGGAAGGGGTTGGAGTCGTTCGCGAGGACGTCGACGCTCACCGGCTTGCCCTGGTGGGCGTCGGGCACCGAGTCGGGCGCGGCGACGACGAGCCGGCGCGTGGAAGCCACGACCTCGGCCTGGACCAGGCCCTCGACGGGCGGGTTCTTGCCGTCGCTCACGGTGACGGTCACGGGCACCGAGGTGCCCTTGGGGACGGCCGGTTCGGTCCGGACCCGCAGCGTGTCGCCCTCCACGCTCACGCTCAGGCCCGCGGTGGCGGTCGTCGCGGAGAACACGAGCGGGTCGCCGTCGGGGTCCGTCGCCAGGCGTGCCAGGTTGAGCACGGCCTCCTCGCCGGTGGCGACCTGGACGGTGCCCGAGGTCAGCGTGGGCGGCAGGTTCGCCGCCGGGACGACCGTGATGGGCTGGGTGAGCATCGCCTTGAGGCCGTCCGGGTCGTCCGGGCCGGTGCCGTCCGTGACCTCGAACGTCACCGCGGCGGGCCCCGCATACCGGGCGTCGGACGTGTAGGTGATGCCGCGGGGGCCCGTCACCGTGGCGTGCCCCGAGACCGCCTTGACCGAGCTCTCCTTGGTGAGGCGCGCGGTGCGCCCCTCCGAGACGAGGACGAGCCTGCCGAGGTCGAGCTCGAGCGGCTCGCCCGCGACGACCTCGAGCGGCGCGCTGGACCGCAGCGTCGGCAGCGGGCGCGAGGCCTGCTCCGCCGCGACCGCGGGCACGTGCACGAACGCCTTCGCGTCGAGCCCGTCCTGGTCGGTGACCGTGTAGGTGATGATCTGGCGTCGGGGCGTCACCGGGACCACGAGCCGGCCCTCGCCGTCGACGCGGACGCCCTCCGCGTCGGTCGTCACCTCGAGGGCGTCCGACGTGCCGTCGGGGTCGGAGTCGTTGGCGCGCACGTCGACGGCGACGCTGGCGTGCCCGTACGCCTCCTCCAGGGTGACGACGTCGTCCTGGGCGAGCGGGCGCAGCAGCGGCGCGTCCTCGCTCGTGGTCAGGGTGACGGCACCGCTCGCGCGCGACCCGTACGGGTCCTGGACGCCGTAGTAGAAGGTGAGCGTCCCGTCGTCGCCGGGCGACCTGACGACGATGTCGTCGCCCACGACCTTGCCGTCGAGCTCGTCGGCGCCCTCGAGGCCGTCCGCGTACAGGCCGATCTTGTCGCCGTCCGGGTCGGAGTCGTTGTCGAGCGCCGGTATGGCGACCGTCCGGTCGGGCCGGACGGTGACCGCGTCGTCGGTCGTGACGGGCGGATGGTTCTGGTCGGGCTTCTCGGCGATGCCGACGCGCACCGTGCCGACGGCGACCGCGCCGCG
>CBINDH010000039.1:0-13239 GCA_966249365.1 uncultured Xylanimonas sp.
ATCGGACCGTGCATCGCGACGCGCGTTCCGATCTCGGATGCACGTTCCGATCCGCCCGGGTGCGAGCATGAGCCCGTGATTGAGCTCGATCTCCTCGCCTGGGTGCTGCTCGTCCTCGCCGGGTTCGCGGCCGGGTGGGTCGACGCCGTCGTCGGCGGGGGAGGGCTCGTCCAGCTCCCCGCGCTGCTGCTCGTGCCCGGCATCACGCCCGTCCAGGCGCTCGCCACGAACAAGGTCGGCTCGATCATGGGCACCTCGACGTCGTCGATCACCTACGCGCGGCGCGTGCACCCCGACTTCACCACCGCGGGGCCGATGGCGCTGGCGGCGCTCGCGGGCGCGGTCGGGGGAGCGGCGCTCGCGTCGCACATCCCCGCGCAGGCGTTCAAGCCGATCATCCTCGTGGTGCTGGTCGGCGTGTTCGTCTACACGCTGCTCAAGCCGTCGCTCGGCGACCGCACGCGGCTGCGCTGGGAGGGCAACCGGCACCGCGTCACCGCCGCCCTGACCGGCCTGGTCATCGGCGTGTACGACGGCGTGCTCGGCCCGGGGACCGGGACGTTCCTGGTGATCGCGCTCGTGGGGGTGCTCGGGTACGCGTTCCTCCCGGCGTCGGCGCTCGCGAAGATCACCAACTTCGCGACCAACCTCGGGGCGCTCATCTTCTTCGTGCCCGCCGGGCACGTCATCTGGCACCTCGGGCTGGCGGTCGGTGGGGCCAACCTCGCGGGCGGGTACCTGGGTGCCCGCATGGCGGTGGCGCGCGGGTCGCGGTTCGTGCGGGTGGTGTTCGTCGTCGTCGTCGGGGCGCTGATCCTGCGGCTCGGGTATGACGTGGTCACCGGCGGATGACGCTGGCAGGCTCGACGCCATGAGCGTCGCGCGCACGCCCGAGCCTCCGTACACGGCCGTGATCTTCACGTCGCTGCGCACCCCGGGCGACCAGGGGTACGCCCGCATGGCCGAGCGCATGGTCGCGCTCGCCGCGCGGCAGCCGGGGTTCCTCGGCGTGGAGTCGGCCCGCGAGGGGCTCGGCATCACGGTGAGCTACTGGGCCGACGACGCCGCGGCCGCCGCGTGGAAGACCGTGCACGAGCACGTCGTCGCGCAGGAGCGCGGCAAGAGCACCTGGTACGAGGACTACGAGGTGCGGATCGCGACGGTGACGCGCGCGTACGGCAAGCCCGGGCGCCCCTGACGCCGGGCCGGGGTCACCCTGCGGACACCGGAGCCACGCACGTTCCGCCCCCGCGTACCATCGACCCGCAAGCACAAGCACCCGGCGGGCCGTTGAGAGAGACGGAGGCCGGCGACAGAAAGAGCTGAGCATGGCACTAGTCGTGCAGAAGTACGGCGGTTCCTCGGTCGCGGACGCGGCCAGCGTCAAGCGGGTGGCCAAGCGCATCGCGGAGGCCAGACGAGCCGGGAACGACGTCGTCGTCGTCGTGAGCGCCATGGGCGACACGACCGACGAGCTGCTGGACCTGGCAGCACAGGTCACCCCCCTCCCGCCCCAGCGCGAGCTGGACATCCTCCTGACCGCCGGCGAGCGCATCTCCATGTCGCTGCTCGCGATGGCGATCAACAACCTGGGCGTGAAGGCGAAGTCGTTCACGGGCCAGCAGGCGGGCGTCATCACGGACGCCGTCTACGGCAAGGCCCGCATCGTCGACGTCGTCCCCGCGCGCATCCGCGAGACGCTCGACAAGGGGCAGGTGGCGATCGTCGCCGGCTTCCAGGGCGTCAACACCGCGACGAACGACGTCACGACGCTCGGCCGCGGCGGGTCGGACACGACCGCCGTCGCCATCGCCGCGGGCCTGTCCGCGGACGTCTGCGAGATCTACTCCGACGTCGACGGCGTGTTCACCGCGGACCCGCGCATCGTGCCGACGGCCCGCAAGATCGACCGCGTCACCTACGAGGAGATGCTCGAGCTCGCGGCGTCGGGCGCCAAGATCCTCGCGCTGCGTGCGGTGGAGTACGGGCGCCGCTATCGCGTGCCCATCCACGTCCGCTCGTCCTTCTCGAACGCCACCGGGACGCTCGTCACCGGCACCTACGGCGACCCCATCGACCCCAACGCACCTGCTCACGGCCAGGAGGCTGACGTGGAAGCACCGATCATCTCCGGCGTCGCGCACGACCGGAGCGAGGCCAAGATCACGGTCGTCGGCGTGCCCGACGTGCCCGGCATGGCCGCCCGCATCTTCGAGGTGGTGGCCGCCGCCGGCGCCAACATCGACATGATCGTGCAGAACGTGTCGGCCGCCCAGACCGGGCTGACCGACATCTCGTTCACGCTGCCCGAGGGTGACGGCCCGGCGACGCTGGCCGCGCTGCGCGGTGCCCAGGCCGAGGTCGGGTACGAGTCGCTGCAGTTCGACGACCAGATCGGCAAGCTCTCGCTCGTCGGCGCCGGCATGAAGACCAACCCCGGTGTCTCGGCCCGCCTGTTCGGTGCGCTGCGCGACGCCGGCATCAACATCGAGATGATCTCGACCTCGGAGATCCGCATCTCCGTGGTGACCCGCGCCGACTCGCTGGACGAGGCCGTCAAGGCCGTCCACTCGGCGTTCGGGCTGGACTCGACCGAGGGCGAGGCCGTGGTCTACGCCGGGACGGGGCGGTGAGCGAGCGTGGCTGAGATCAACGTCGAGGGTGTGAAGGTCGCCGTCGTCGGCGCGACCGGTCAGGTCGGGGCCGTCATGCGGCGACTGCTCGAGGAGCGGTCGTTCCCGGTCAAGCAGATCCGGTTCTTCGCGTCGGCGCGGTCCGCGGGGACGACGCTGCCGTTCGCGGGGCACGACGTCGTCGTCGAGGACGTCGCGGCGACCGCGACCGAGGACCTGGGCGACATCGACATCGCCCTGTTCTCCGCCGGGGGCGGGACGTCGAAGGAGCACGCGCCGCGGTTCGCCGAGGCGGGCGCGGTCGTCGTCGACAACTCGTCGGCGTGGCGGCGGGACCCGCAGGTGCCGCTCGTGGTGTCCGAGGTGAACCCGGACGCCATCGCGGAGGCCGAGCTGGGCATCATCGCGAACCCCAACTGCACCACCATGGCCGCGATGCCGGTGCTCAAGCCGCTGTCCGACGCGGCCGGGCTCGAGCGGCTGCGCGTGACCACCTTCCAGGCCGTGTCGGGGTCGGGGCTCGCGGGCGTCCAGGAGCTGGCGTCGCAGGTCCGGGCCGCCGTCGGGCAGGACATCGAGGCGCTCGCGCACGACGGGTCCGCCGTCGACTTCCCGGCTCCCGTCAAGTACGTGGCCCCCATCGCGTTCGACGTCGTCGCCCAGGCGGGGTCGTTCGTCGACGACGGGTCGGGGGAGACGGACGAGGAGCAGAAGCTGCGCTTCGAGTCCCGCAAGATCCTCTCGCTGCCCGACCTGGCCGTCGCCGGGACGTGCGTGCGCGTGCCGGTGTTCACCGGCCACTCGCTGGCGGTGCACGCGGAGTTCGCCAGCCCGATCACGCCGGAGCAGGCGACCGCGCTGCTCGCCGACGCGCCGGGGGTCGAGCTCGTCGACGTGCCGACGCCGCTCGCGGCCGCGGGTGCCGACCCGTCGCTCGTGGGCCGGATCCGTCAGGACCAGTCGGTGCCGGACGGTCGGGGCCTGGTGCTCTTCGTCTCGAACGACAACCTGCGCAAGGGCGCGGCCCTGAACGCGATCCAGATCGCGGAGCTCGTGGCCGCGGACATCGCGGAGCTCGCGACCCTGGAGGCCGTCGAGTCCGACTGACCCATGCGTCATCGGCGAAGCCCCCGGCGTTCCTCGCCGGGGGCTTCGTCGTGTCTCGGGCCCGGGTGTGGCGCAAGACACTTCGGGTGACGGTTTGATAACACTCCTGCCTTATTCACCCGCAGGGTCTAGCGCTCGGGGGGAGGCAGTTAGTTAGTATCCCCAACTATCGCAGGCCCCCGACGCAGTGGGCGTAGTGGGCATGGTGACCGAAGGGATCAACCATGAGTGCATGGACGGCGCGCAAGCGCTGGGTTGCGGCAGCCGCCGCAATCGCGAGTGTGACCCTTCTGGCGGCTGGCTGCTCCAGCTCCCAGGAGTCCCCCAGTGGCGACGAGACCAACAGCGGTGCGCCTGCCGCGGGCGGCGCCACGGACCGTGAGCTGGTGATCTGGGCCGGGTCCCAGCCCCCGATCGCGGCGAACTTCAACCCGTACAGCCCGACCGTGCTCCACCTGGCCAACGGCGGGATCTACGAGCCGCTGTTCAACTACAACAAGGTCGCCGACGTGCCCCCCACGCCGATGCTGGCCGAGAGCTTCGAGTGGAACGAGGACGGCACCGCGCTGACCGTCAAGATCCGCGAGGGCGTCAAGTGGAACGACGGCGAGGACTTCACCGCCGACGACGTCGTCTACTCGTTCACCAACGACACGGCCAAGCCGCCCTACCTGGCCGACGCGGTCGCCGACGGCAGCTCCGTGACGTTCTCGTTCGCGGAGCCCGGCTTCGCCAACGAGTTCGCGATCCTGGGCGCGACGTACATCGTTCCCGAGCACATCTTCAGCAAGCAGGCCGACCTGGTCACGTGGACCAACGACACGAGCCCCGTCGGCACGGGCCCGTACCTTCTCGGCACCGCCTCGGACGCGGCGTACACCGCCACGGCCAACCCCGACTACTGGGGCGGCGAGCCCGCCGTCAAGAAGCTGCGCTACGTCGGCATCGACGCCAACCAGTCGGCCGAGGACCTGCTCCGCTCCGGCCAGATCGACTGGACGACGATGTTCGTGCCCGAGCCTGACGGCATCGTCGACGGCGCGGGTGGCGCGATCGGCTACCTGAACACCCCGATCGACCCGACGGTGCTCTACACCTGCTCCAACGCCGACCTCGGCTGCACCGGTCCGCAGACCGACGTCGCCGTCCGCCAGGCGCTCTCCGCCGCGATCGGCCGCGGCGACATCAACGAGAAGGCGTTCGTGGGTCTCGCCAAGGAGATCTCGCCGACGTTCGCGCTGCTCGGCCGTGACGACAAGTGGATCGCCGACGGCATGCCCGCCGCGATCGACCAGGACGCCAACGCTGCCAAGGCCGCCGAGATCCTCGAGGCCGCCGGCTACGCCAAGGACGCTGACGGCTTCTACGCCAAGGACGGCCAGCAGGTCGCCCTGACGCTGACCTCGGTCGACGGGTGGACCGACTACAACAACGCCGCGAAGCTCATCGAGGAGCAGGCCCGCGCCGCGGGCATCAACGTGACCGCCTCGACGGTCTCGTGGAACGAGTTCGCCGACTCCCGGACGGCCGGCAACTTCCAGCTCATCATGGGCGGCGTTATCGGCACCTCGATCGCCGACCCGTTCCAGATCTACCGCGACTGGTTCACGACCGACTACACCACGCCGGTCGGCACCCAGCTCGAGCCGGGCGACTGGAACTTCTCGCGCTACTCGAACCCCGCCGTGGACGAGGCCGTCGCCGCGGCCGCCGCCACCAACGACGAGGCCGCCAAGAAGGCCGCGTACGCGACCGTCCAGAAGGCCATCGTCAACGACCTGCCGTACATCCCGCTCGTGATCAACGCCTCGCAGACCTTCTTCAACGCGAAGGACTACGCCGGCTGGCCGACCGAGGACGACCTGTACATGTTCCCGCCGTCGTGGCAGGGGCCGTCGTCCGGTCTGATCCTGAGCAAGCTCACCGGCGCCGAGTGATCGCCCCCACCCGGGCCGAGGAGGAGTCATGACGTTTTTCCTCAGGAGAATCGCGTTCTACGCGGTCACCCTGTGGGCTGCGGTCTCGCTGAACTTTCTGATCCCGCGTCTGCTACCAGGCGACCCGGTGAGCATCCTGCTCGCCAGGCTGCAGCGGAACGGGTCGGTGACACCGGCGATGGAGCGCAGTGTCAAGGCCCTCCTCGGCTCGGGTGGTGAGACCTCGATGTTCCAGGACTACCTGGAGTACTGGGGTCGCCTGCTCCGCGGGGATCTGGGGGTCTCCGTGACCAAGTTCCCGACCCCGGTCGCCGAGCTCATCGGCTCGGCGCTGCCGTGGACGATCGGGCTCATCGGCACCGCGACCTGCATCGCGTTCGTGATCGGCATCGGTCTCGGCGCGCTGGCGGGGTGGAAGCGGGGCACGTGGATCGACGCGGTCATCCCGTCGACCACGCTGCTCCAGTCGCTGCCGTACTTCTGGATCGCGCTGCTCTTCGTGTTCCTGTTCGCCGTGACCTGGCGGATCTTCCCGATCATCGGCGGGTACGACGTCTTCACGTTCGACGGGCCGGAGCTCTCCTGGGCGTTCGTCGGGTCCGTGATCAGCCACGCCGTGCTCCCGGGGCTGACGATCGTCGTCTCGTCGGTCGGCGGCTGGCTGCTCGGGATGCGCAACATGATGGTCGCGACGCTGTCCGAGGACTACGTGACGACGGCGGAGGCCAAGGGCCTGCGCCCGCGCCGGGTCTTCATGACCTACGTGACGCGCAACGCCGTCATCCCGTCGCTGACGGGGTTCGGTGTCTCGCTCGGGTTCGTCGTCTCGGGCTCTCTGATCATGGAGCGGGTGTTCTCGTACCCCGGGGTCGGCAAGCTCATGATCGAGGCGGTCAGCAACAACGACTACGCACTGATGCAGGGCACGTTCCTCATCATCACCGTCGCGGTGCTCGCCGCGTTGTTCGTCATGGACCTCGTGCAGGGGCTCATCGACCCGAGGACTCGTCACCATGGCTAAGGGCGCGCTGCGTCAGCTTCTCCCGTCCCGGTCCGCGAAGCTCGTGACCGGTCTGGTCATCGTCTCGGCGATCGTGCTGTTCGCGATCATCGCGCCGTTCTTCACGTCCGACCCGAGGTCGTCGGCGAACCCCGCGATGCTGCCGCCGCAGCCGGGGCACTGGCTCGGCACGACGTCGCTCGGCTACGACGTGCTGGCCCAGCTCGCCGAGGGTGCGCGGTCGTCGCTGCTCGTCGGCGTCACCGCCGGTGCGATCGCGATCGTGCTCTCGGTCCTCTTCGGCATTGTTGGCGGCTACGTCGGCGGGTTCGCCGACGACAGCCTGCGGATGATCACCGGGATCATGCTCGTCATCCCGGCCATCCCGCTGCAGATCGTCATCGCCAGCTACCTGCAGCGCCGCAGCCTCATGCTCGTCGCGATCATCCTGGGCGTGCTCGGGTGGGCCGGCTCCGCCGTCGTGCTCCGGGCGCAGGCGCTCTCGCTGCGCACGCGCGACTACGTGTCGGCGGCGAAGGTCGCGGGCGAGAAGACGTGGCGCATCATCCTCGTCGAGATCATGCCCAACCTCCTCCCGCTGCTCGCCGCGCAGTTCCTGTTCGCGGTGATCCTCGCGATCCTCAACGAGGCCGGTCTGTCCTATCTCGGCCTCGGGCCCAACGGCTCGATCACGTGGGGCACGATCCTCAACGACGCGCAGGGCGGGTCCGCGCTCACGCGCGGCGCCTGGTGGTGGTTCGTGCCGCCGGGCCTGATGATCGCGCTCCTCGGGTGCGGCATGTCGCTCATCAACTTCGCGATCGACGAGATCATCAACCCGAAGCTGCGCCTGGCCCCGGCGGCGGCCCGCTCGGTACGCAAGGCGGGTGGATCGGTCGCCATCACCACGGCCGCCCCGGAGCCCGAGAAGGTGGCCGCATGACGCCCGAAGCGGTCCTCACCGCACGCAACGTCTCGATCACGTACGAGGTCGACCCGCCGGTCCACGCCGTCAAGGACGTCTCGCTCACGCTGTACCGCGGCGAGATCCTCGGCCTCGCCGGTGAGTCCGGCTGCGGCAAGACGACGCTGGCCTACGGCCTCAACCGGCTGCTCAAGCCGCCCGCCGTGCTCCGCAGCGGGGAGGTGACGTTCCACGACGAGTCCGGTGCCGACATCGACGTCGTCGCCCTGAGCGGCGACGCGCTGCGGGCGTTCCGGTGGGACAAGGTCTCCATGGTGTTCCAGGGCGCGATGAACTCGCTCAACCCGGTCATCAGCATCCGGTCGCAGCTCCACGACGTGCTCATCACGCACCGCCCGCAGATGAAGGCGCCCGAGCGGGACGCGCGTGCCGCCGAGCTGCTGCAGCTCGTCGGGGTCGACCCGCGGCGCCTCGACAGCTTCGCGCACGAGCTCTCGGGCGGCATGCGGCAGCGCGTGATGATCGCGATGGCGCTCGCCCTGCACCCGCAGGTCATGATCATGGACGAGCCGACGACGGCGCTCGACGTCGTCGTCCAGCGGGGCATCCTGCGCGAGATCATGCGGCTGCGCGAGCAGCTCGGCTTCGCCGTCGTGTTCATCACGCACGACCTGCCGCTGCTCCTGGAGATCTCGGACCGCATCGCGGTGATGCTCGACGGCGAGATCGTCGAGCTCGACGACGCGCCGAACATCTACGAACGGCCGCAGCACCCGTACACGAAGAAGCTGCTGGGGTCGTTCCCCAGCCTGCTCGGTGACCGCGGCGACTTCATCCGGACGGGAGCAACCTCATGAACCAGCTCGAGGTCCGGAACCTCGTCAAGGACTTCACGCTGCGCAACGGCTTCAAGCGCTCCAAGCTGCGCGCGGTGAACGACGTGTCGTTCACGCTCGAGCCGGGCAAGACGATCGCGCTCGTGGGGGAGTCGGGGTCGGGCAAGTCGACCGTGGCGCGCATGATCGCCCAGCTCGAGACGCCGACGTCGGGGGAGATCCTGCTCGACGGCGCGCCCATCAGCCGGCACGGCGCGGCCCTGCGCCGGTACCGGAACGCCGTGCAGATGGTGTTCCAGGACCCGTTCGCCTCGCTCAACCCGTACCACACGGTGGGCCACCACCTGGAGCGGCCGCTGAAGATCCACGGCGTCGCGACGGGCGAGGCGCTCGAGCCCGCGGTGCACGGGCTCCTGGAGCGCGTGAACCTCACCCCGCCGGACGTGTTCGCCGCGAAGCGGCCGCACGAGATGTCGGGCGGGCAGCGGCAGCGCGTCGCGATCGCCCGCGCGCTCGCCCCCGGGGCGCGGTTCCTCATCGCCGACGAGCCCGTGTCGATGCTCGACGTGTCCATCCGGCTCGGGGTGCTCAACCTGCTCGCGCGCCTGCAGCGCGAGGAGGACCTCGGCGTCCTGTACATCACCCACGACCTGGCGACGGCGCGGCACTTCAGCGACGAGATCCTCGTGATGTACCGCGGGGACGTCGTGGAGAGCGGCCCGTCCGACGAGGTCATCCTCAACCCGCAGCACGACTACACCAAGACGCTTCTCGCGGCGGCCCCCGAGCCTTCACGGCACGGCAAGCTTCGCGACGAGGTGCGTGCCATGCTCGCCGGGAAGTAGTTCCCTGCGTCCGTCGTCCCCCGAGCACGCCCCGACGCGAAAGAGGGCCCCCGGCTCCGGCACCTGCGCTGCCGAAGCCGGGGGCTTTCGCGTGCCCGGGTGCGGCTCGGGCCTCAACGCTCCGCGCGGCTGCCGATCACGGGGGCGACCGTCCACAGCGCCGCGGCCGCCAGCACGTGCCACACCGCGTGCCCCGACCAGCCCGCCGCGAACCACGCGCTCGACGGGTCGCACCACGGCCAGCCCGGGCGGCTCAGCGTGCCGACGACCCCGCCGACGCCGAGCAGCGCGGTGGCGGCGAGCGCCCGTGCGCGCACCGCGGGCCGCCGGACGGCCCGCCCGACGGTGGTCGTGATCGCGACGGCCGCCATCGCGCTCTGCGCGCCCGCCGAGGCGCCCGGCCACAGCGCCGCCAGGACGACGACGAGCAGCGTGGGCGCCACCCACCAGCCGTGGCGCAGCCGCCGCCCGGTGAGGTCGGCGACGCCGTCGGCGGCCACGAGGGCGAGCGCACCCATGAGCGGCGGGTCGTGGACGAGCGGGTTCCAGGACGGCGCCGGCCCGTGCTGGACGACCGACCCGACGCCGATGAGCACCGTCGTCCAGCCGAGCACGACCGCGAGGCGGCCCGCGTCGGTGCGCCTCCTGGACGACGCGACGACGATCGCCGCGCCCGCGACCACGAACGCCAGGGCCGACCAGGCGCTCGCCGGCTGCTGCCAGAGCGCCCACCCGAGGGGCTCGCAGGACTCGGGGACCGTGGCCATGGGTCCAGCCTGACCCGTGGGGTCCACCCATGACCTCAGGAGCCCAGCAGCCCGCGGATGTCCGCCGCGTCCAGCGCGCGGGAGAAGACGTCGTCGCCGTCGCCGAGCACGGCGCCCACCGCGGCGGCCTTGCGCTCCTTGAGCTCCATGACCTTCTCCTCGATGGTGCCCGCGGCCACCAGGCGGACGACGTTGACGGGGCGCGTCTGTCCGATGCGGTGCGTCCGGTCGACGGCTTGCGCCTCCGTGGCGGGGTTCCACCACGGGTCGAGCAGGTAGACGTGGTCGGCCTCGGTGAGGTTGAGCCCGAACCCGCCCGCCTTGAGGCTGATGAGGAACAGCGGGGCGTCCCCGTCGCGGAAACCCTGGACGACCGCCGCGCGGTCACGCGTCGAGCCGTCGAGGTAGGCGTAGCGGAGCCCGAGGGCGTCGAGCCGCGCCCGGACGAGCGCGAGGTAGCCCGTGAACTGCGAGAACACGAGCACCCGGTGGCCTTCGGCGACGATCTCGGTGAGCTGGTCGGCGAGCGCGTCGAGCTTCGACGACGGGGTCCCCGCGTACTCCTGCGCGTCGATGAGCGTCGCGTCCAGGGCCATGCGCCGCAGCGTCGTCAGCGACTTGAAGATCGCCATGCGGTTGCCGTCGACGTCGTCGAGCATGCCCAGCACCCGGGTGCGTTCGCGCTGCAGGCGGGCGTCGTACGCGCGGCGGTGCGCCGGGGCGAGGTCGACCGTGAGCACCTGCTCCTGGCGCTCGGGCAGCTCAGGAGCGACCTGCTCCTTGGTGCGGCGCAGCAGCAGCGGCCGGACGCGCCGGCGGAGCAGCTCCGCGCGCGACGCGGCGAACCGCCGCACGTTGGGCGCGGCCCCGGGGCGTGCGGCCGCCGTCAGCGGTCGGACGAAGTCGTTGGCGAACCGTTGCCGCGACGGGTACAGGCCTGGCGCGACGACGGCGAGCAGCGCCCACAGCTCGCCGACGTCGTTCTCCATGGGCGTGCCCGTGATCGCGAGCTTGAACGGCGCGGGCAGCGACCGCGCGCACGCGTTCGCGCGTGACGCGTGGTTCTTGACGAACTGGGCCTCGTCGAGGACGAGGCCCGCCCACGGCAGGTCGTGGAAGGCGTCCGCGTCGAGCCGGAAGATGGCGTACGACGTCACGACGACGTCGGCGCCCGCGACCAGGTCGGCGAGCGGGAGCGCGGTGCGCGTCGACGTCGTCGTGCGGGTCACGACCCGCAGGCCGGGCGTGAAGCGGGCAGCCTCTGAGGCCCAGTTGCTCACGACGGAGGCGGGCGCGACGACGAGGAACGGCGGCCTCCTGCTCCGCGGGTTGAGCTCCGTCGAAACCCCTTCGGTGCCGTGCGGGTCGTCGGGGTTTCGACGGGGCTCAACCAGCAGGGATGCGGGGTTTCGACGGGGCTCAACCGGCAGGGATGCGGGGTTTCGACGGGGCAGGTGTGGTGGGGCGGCGGAGCGGGCGTGCTCGATCAGCGCGAGCGTCTGCAGGGTCTTGCCGAGCCCCATGTCGTCGGCCAGGATCCCGCCCAACCCGTGCTCGTAGCAGAACGCGAGCCACTCGAAACCCTGCTGCTGGTAGGGCCGCAGCTCGGCCTTGAGGCCCGACGGCACGGGCAGCGGCTGCGGGCGCGCGGCGTCGTCACCCGACCGCAGGGCGAGCAGGCCGCCGACCGACGTCCGCCAGCGCTCGGAGACGTCGACGACGTCGGCGAGCTCGTCGAGGTCCTCCCACAGCCCGGCGTGGTAGCGGTTGATGGTGGGTGCGTAGGGGCGGCCGGGCCGGTCGCCGAGGCGTGACGCCTCCTCCATCAGGTCGCGCAGCCGTTCGAGCGCGGGGTGGTCGAGGCGCAGCCAGGACCCGTCGACCAGCAGCAGGCGCTTCTTGCCCGAACCGATCGCCTCGATGATCGACCGCAGCGGCACGTCGTGGTCGGCGACGCGGACGGTCACCGCGAGGTCGAACCAGTCGGTGCGCTCCGTGTCGACGGTCGCGACGCTGACGCTCGGGGCCCCGGTCAGCTCGTGGTACTCGGGGCGTCGCTCGATGTCGACCCGGACGTCGGAGACGTCGGCGAGCGCGGGCAGGAGCACCTCGACGGCGTCGAGCGCGTCGATGTCGGTGAACGTGACCCTGTCGTCGAGCGTCACGTCGCTCAGGACCGCGAGGTTCCTGATCGCCTTCTCGACGGCGTCGCGCACGATCTGCTCGGCGGGCAGGTCGCGGCTGGCGGCGTCGCGCGGGCTGGGCTGCCACGGGTAGGTGACCGGGCCCGACGGCGTCGCGTACTGCCAGGCGCACGCGACGCGCAGCAGCGGCGGACCCTCGGGCTCGGCGGTGACCACGAGCGTCGGCAGCGCGGGCGCGGGCAGGTCGACCGAGCCGTCGCTGCTGGTCAGCGTGATCTGACGCGCGAGCCGCGGGTGGTAGGAGGACCAGAAGTCGACGACGTCGGCGGCCGGGACGACGACGGGCTCGGCGCGCAGCAGCTCGACCGCCGCGAGCGACAGCCGCGCGGGCGTGGGGCCGAGCACGAGCACGTCGTCCTCGACGGCGAAGAGGCCGCCGTCGCCGACGTTGCCGCGCACGGCGGCCGCGCTGGGACGCCCGTCGAACGTCATCGCAGGGGTCAGGTGGAGGCCGCCGTCGTCGTGCGTGAGGTCGAGGACTGCTTCGGCGGTCTCCGCGAGCCGGAGCGCGGTGTCGCCGGGGCCGAGAAGGGGCACGCCGAGATCGACCGCCCGCGCGAGGTGCGGCCACAGCACGCGGGAGGTGAACCCGCCGAGGCTCTCCCAGGTGCTGGAGCCGTAGCGGTAGCCCGACGGCTTGCGCATCGCGGCGAGCTCGAGGAGCCAGTCGCGGGCGACGGGCTCCCACCGCTCCTCGTAGTACTGGTGCGGCAGGACCTCCCAGCTCACCTCGTAGCCGCCCGACCACCCGCCCTTGGTGCCCTGCTTGACGGGCCGCACCGAGACGCCGCCGGCGTCGACGCGGAGCTGGAGCGCCAGCCGGGTCACGCGCTGCTGCGCGGGCAGGGTCGCCGGGGCGGTCGTCGGGAGCCGGTCGAGCGCGCGCCGCCAGGCCGGGCGCGACGGGACGGGCGCGCGCGCCGCGACGTCCGCCGGGGCTCCGGCGTCGAGGAGGCCGTCGTCGTGGCTGGCGCGGTGCGCCTCG
>CBINDH010000040.1:0-13220 GCA_966249365.1 uncultured Xylanimonas sp.
GTCGTCGCGGGCATCTTCTCGAACGAGGCCGAGGACTACCCCGGACCCGGCTAGGAAGAGATCCAGGTCGAGATCCCCGAAGGTGCGACCGGCACCGTGATGGGCGGTGTGCTCCACGACGCGGGCGTCGTCGCCTCCGTCGGGGCGTTCGTCGACGCGTTCAAGCAGAACCCCGCCTCGAGCGGCATCCAGCCCGGCACCTACTCGCTCATGACCAAGATGAAGGCGTCCGACGCCGTCGCCGTCCTCGTCAAGAACGAGAAGGTCGAGCTCAAGATGACCATCCCCGAGGGCTTCACCGCCGCTCAGGTGATGGAGCGCAGCACCTCGGTGGCCGGGTTCACCAAGGAGGAGCTCGAAGCGGCCGTCGCCGATCCGGCGTCGATCGGGCTCCCCGCCGAGGCCGGCGGGAAGGTCGAGGGCTGGCTGTTCCCGGCGACGTACGTCGTGACGCCGAAGGACACGGCTGTCACGCTGCTCTCGCAGATGGTGACCAAGACGATCTCCGAGCTGGATGCTGCCGGCGTCGCGCCGGAAGACCGCCTGGACATCCTGAAGAAGGCGTCGATCGTCGAGCGCGAGGCACCGGCGGAGTACCGCGGCACCGTGGCCCGGGTCATCCTCAACCGGCTCGACAACTGTGACGGCATGGGTGGCCGGTTGTACATGGACGCGATCAACTCCTACGGCCTGGGCGGCATCGACGCCGAGCAGATCACCGCGGAGCAGTGGGCGGACGCGAGCGACCCCTACAACTCGCGCAAGGTGGTGGGTCTGCCTCCGACGCCGATCGGCAACCCGGGCGCCGCGGCCATCGCTGCGGCGGCGAACCCGCCGGCCGGCAACGAGTGCTGGTACTCGACGGTGAACCTGGACACCGGCGAGACCAAGTTCACCGATGACTACAACGAGTTCCAGAAGATCAAGGCCGAGTACAAGGCCTGGCTGCGGGAGAACTCCTAGGGGTGAGCGTGCCGTCTCCGATCCGCCGAGCCGCGGTGCTCGGCCACCCCGTCGCGCACTCGCTCTCGCCCGTGCTGCACAACGCCGCCTACGAGGCCCTCGGCCTGGAAGGGTGGCAGTACACGGCCATCGACACCACCAGCGAGACGCTGGGTGACCTGGTCGACGACCTCGACCTGACGTGGGCGGGCCTGAGCCTGACCATGCCGCTCAAGCAGACGGTCATCCCGATGCTCGCGGAGATCGACACGGTCGCGATCGGCACCGGGGCGGTCAACACCGTGGTGGTGCGGCCGTCGTCGTGCGGCATGAGCCTGGTCGGCTACAACACCGACGTGTACGGGATCGTGGCCGCCCTGGGCGAGGGGCTCGGCGGCCGGGACGTGGGCAGCGCCGTCGTGCTGGGCGCGGGGGCGACGGCGGCCTCGGCGGTCGCGGCGCTCGCCGAGCTGGGGTGCCCGGCGCCTCGTGTGCTGGCCCGTTCGCTCGCCCGGACGGTCGACCTGCAGGCCGCGGCCACCCGCCTGGGCGTCGCGCCGACGTACGAGGTGCTCGACGCGGTCACCGCCGTCGAGCCGCTGGAGCACGCCGACGTCGTGATCTCGACGCTGCCGGCTCACGCCGCGGACCCGGTGGCCGGGACGCTGCGTGACCGGAACCGGCAGGTTTCCGGGGTGCTGCTCGACGTCGTGTACGACCCGCGGCCCACCGCGCTGGCGCACGCCTGGGGCGACCTGGGCGGCGCCGTCGTCGGCGGGGAGCGCATGCTGCTGCACCAGGCGGCGCGACAGGTCACGCTCATGACGGGCCGGCCGGCACCGGTCGCGGCGATGGACGCCGCGCTCGGCGCCGCTCTGCGGCGCTGACGACCGTCCTCGCGGCGTCGGTGGACGCCGCCGGACGGCACCAATGACTGAGACGACGCGTCCGATGGGCGGACGCACATGGGAGAATCGCCGCATGCTGCGCTGGTTGACGTCGGGGGAGTCGCACGGTCCGTCGCTGGTGGGGGTGATGGAGGGCCTGCCCGCGGGCGTGGAGCTCACCACCGCCGATCTCCAGGCGGCTCTGGCCCGTCGGCGTCTCGGGTACGGCCGCGGCGCCCGCATGAAGTTCGAGCAGGACGAGGTGCGGGTGCTCGGCGGCCTGCGTCACGGGCTCACGCAGGGCGGTCCGCTCGCCATCGAGATCGGCAACACCGAGTGGCCCAAGTGGACCGACGTCATGTCCCCAGACCCGGTGCCGGCCGACGCGCTGCAGGTCGACGCGGGCACGGGTGACGTGCGCGAGGTCGCCCGCAACAAGAAGCTCACGCGCCCGCGCCCGGGGCACGCCGACCTGGTCGGTATGCGCAAGTACGGGTTCGACGACGCGCGTCCCGTCCTTGAGCGCGCGAGTGCGCGGGAGACGGCCGCGCGGGTCGCGCTCGGGGTCGCCGCCGCGAAGTTCCTGGAGCAGGCCGCGGGCATCGAGCTGGTCTCCCACGTCGTCGCCATCGGCGAGGCCGAGGTGCCGGACGGCACCCCGCTGCCGGTGCCCGCCGACGTCGAGCGCCTGGACGCCGACCCGGTGCGGTGCCTCGACGCGGGCTCGTCCGCCGCGATGGTCGCGGAGATCGACGCGGCGCACAAGGACGGCGACACGCTCGGCGGGGTCGTCGAGGTGCTCGCCTACGGGGTGCCGTCGGGCCTGGGCAGCTACGTGCAGGGCGACCGGCGCCTCGACGCGCGGCTGGCGGCGGCGCTCATGGGCATCCAGGCGATCAAGGGCGTGGAGGTCGGCGACGGGTTCCGCACCGCGCGCCGGCGCGGCTCGGCGGCGCACGACGAGATCGTTCGCGGCGAGGATGGGCGCGTGCAGCGGCTGACCAACCGCGCGGGCGGTATCGAGGGCGGCATGTCGAACGGCGAGCCGCTGCGCGTGCGCGCCGCGATGAAGCCCATCTCGACCGTCCCGCGCGCGCTGCGGACGATCGACACGACGACCGGTGAGGCCGCGACCGCCAACCACCAGCGCTCGGACGTGTGCGCGGTGCCGCCCGCGGCCGTCGTCGCCGAGGCGATGGTGGCCCTGGTGCTCGCCGAGGCGGTGCTGGAGAAGTTTGGCGGCGACTCGGTCGCCGAGGTGCGCCGCAACGTCGAGTCCTACCTGGCCGCCGTGCCGGAGCTCCTGCGGTGACCGCCCGGCCCGTGGTGGTGCTGGTCGGCCCGCCGGGCAGCGGCAAGACGACGGTCGGGCGCCTGCTCGCGGCGTCGCACGACGTCGCGTTCCGCGACACCGACCACGACGTCGAGGTCGTGGCGGGCAAGCCGATCACCGAGATCTTCGTCGACGACGGCGAGCCGGCGTTCCGGGCGTTCGAGCGCGAGGCGGTCGCCGTCGCGCTGCGCGAGCACGACGGCGTCCTGGCCCTCGGTGGCGGCGCGGTGCTCGACGAGGCCACGCAGGAGGCGCTGGCCGCGTACGCCGCGGACGGCGGTGCGGTCGTGTTCCTCGACGTCTCCCTGGCGCACGCCGCCCCGCGCGTCGGCTTCAACCAGTCGCGGCCGCTGCTGCTGGGCAACCCGCGCGCCCGGTGGGCGGCGCTCATGGAGGAGCGGCGTCCCGTCTACGAGCGCGTCGCGACGCTGCAGGTCAGCACGGACGGGCTGGAGCCGCACGTCGTCGCGGAGTCCATCGACAAGGAGCTGAACGCATGACCACCACCCGCGTCACGGTCCAGGGTGCCGCCCCGTACGACGTCGTCATCGGGCGCAACCTCCTGGGCGAGCTGCCGGGTCTGCTGGGGCAGAAGGTGCGCCGCGTCCTCGTCATGCACCCCGCGTCGCTGTCCGCGACGGGCGAGGCGGTCCGCGCCGACCTCAAGGAGCAGGGCTACGAGGCGTTCGCCGTCGAGCTCCCCGCCGCCGAGGAGCAGAAGACGGCGCAGGTCGCCGCGTTCTGCTGGCAGGTGCTGGGGCAGGCGGAGTTCACGCGCTCCGACGCGATCGTGTCGGTCGGCGGCGGCGCGACGACGGACCTCGCGGGCTTCGTCGCCGCGACCTGGCTGCGCGGCATCAAGGTCGTGCACGTCCCGACGACGCTGCTCGCGATGGTCGACGCGGCCGTCGGCGGCAAGACGGGCATCAACACCGCCGAGGGCAAGAACCTCGTCGGCGCGTTCCACCCGCCCGCGGGCGTGCTGTGCGACCTGGCGTCGCTCGAGTCGCTCGACCGGTGGGACCTCGTGGCCGGCATGGCCGAGGTGGTCAAGACCGGGTTCATCGCCGACCCCCGCATCCTCGAGCTCGTCGAGGAGCACCACGCGACGCTGCGCGAGTGGCGCGGCGCCGAGGCCACCGAGGAGACGTGGGCGGTGCTCGCCGAGCTCGTCGAGCGTTCCGTGGCCGTCAAGGCGCGCGTGGTGGGGGAGGACCTCACCGAGCAGGGCCTCCGCGAGATCCTCAACTACGGCCACACGTTCGGCCACGCGATCGAGCTCGTCGAGCGGTACCAGTGGCGCCACGGCGCCGCCGTCGCCGTCGGCATGGTGTTCGTCGCCGAGCTCGCCCGGCTCGCGGGCAAGCTGTCCGACGACGTCGTCGCCCGGCACCGCGCGATCCTCGAGTCGCTGGGCCTGCCGACGTCGTACCGCGGCGACCGCTGGGAGCAGCTCCTCGTGGCGATGCGCCGCGACAAGAAGTCGCGCGGCGACCTGCTGCGGTTCGTCGTGCTCGACGACGTCGCCAAGCCCGTCCGCCTCGAGGGCCCGGACCCGACGCTGCTGGCCGCCGCCTACGCGGAGGTCTCCAAGGAGCCCCCGACCGGGAAGCCGGGCGTGACCGTCCAGCTCGGCTGAGGGACCCCCGGGGCGCGCCCGGGGTGCGAGTCGCGACGGACCGCGTTTGCCTGAGTTCGGGAACGGCTCGGGAGGCTGCTGTGGCACGGATCGACCGGATCGCGGAGCCGTGGGGGACGCGAACCCCCTACGGCGGGGGCACCACGTGGCCGCGGCGCGTGGACACGTTCCTCGACGCGGGCGTGAACGAGGCCGACGTCGACGCGTGGGTCCAGAGCGCGTCCCTCCTGCACTCCAACGGCGACGCGCTCGACATCGCGGTCCGCGCCGGGCGCATCGTCGGGGTGCGCGGACGGGCGCAGGACCGGGTCAACCATGGCCGGCTCGGCCCCAAGGACCTGTACGGGTGGCAGGCGAACGCGTCTTCCGACCGGCTCACGCACCCGCTGGTGCGCGAGGGCGGCGAGCTGGTTCCTGCCACGTGGGACGAGGCCATGGGGCGCGTCGTGACGCGGACCCACGAGCTGCTCGCGGAGCAGGGTCCCTCCGCGATCGGCTTCTACACGACGGGTCAGCTCTTCCTGGAGGAGTACTACACGCTTGCGGCGATCGCGCACGGCGGCATCGGCACCAACCATGTCGACGGCAACACCCGGTTGTGCACGGCGACCGCGGCCGAGGCGCTCAAGGAGTCGTTCGGCTGCGACGGCCAGCCCGGCTCGTACACCGACGTCGACCATGCCGACGTCATCTGCCTGTTCGGGCACAACGTCGCCGAGACGCAGACCGTGCTGTGGGCGCGCATGCTCGACCGCCTCGCCGGGCCGGACGCGCCACAGGTGGTGTGCGTCGACCCGCGCCCGACGCCGGTGGCCCGCGCCGCGACCGTCCACCTCGCCCCGCGGCCCGGCACCAACGTGGCGCTCATGAACGGGCTGCTGCACCTGGTCGTCGAGGGTGGCTGGGTCGACGAGGAGTACGTCGACGCGCACACGGTCGGGTTCGATGAGCTGCGGGCGCGGGTCGCCGAGTACCCGCCCGACGTCGTCGAGAGCATCTGCGACGTGCCAGCCGACAAGCTGCGGGCGGCCGCCCGCATCATCGGCACCGCCGAGCGACTGCTGTGCACGGTGCTCCAGGGCTTCTACCAGTCGCACCAGGCGACCGCGGCGGCGGTGCAGGTGAACAACCTCAACCTGGTCCGCGGCATGCTCGGCAAGCCCGGCTGCGGAGTCCTGCAGATGAACGGCCAGCCGACCGCCGAGAACACGCGCGAGTGCGGTGCGAACGGTGACCTTGCGGGGTTCCGCAACTGGTCGAACGACGCGCACGTCGAGGACCTGGCCCGCGTGTGGAACGTGGACCCGATGGACATCCCGCACTACTCGCCGCCGACGCATCTGATGGAGATCATGCGCTACGCGGAGGACGGCTCGGTCCGGATGCTGTGGGTGCAGGGCACCAACCCGGCGGTGTCGTTGCCGGAGCTGCACCGCATCCGGTCGATCCTGGAGCAGGAGCGGCTCTTCCTCGTCGTGCAGGACATCTTCCCCTCCGAGACGGCACAGCTGGCGGACGTCGTGCTGCCCGCCGCCACGTGGGGCGAGAAGACGGGCACGTTCACCAACGCCGACCGGACCGTGCACCTGTCGCTCAAGGCGGTGGAGCCGCCGGGCGAGGCCCGCGCGGACCTCGACATCTTCCTCGACTACGCGCGCCGGATGGACCTGCGCGACAAGGACGGCGGCCCCCTGGTCTGGTGGCACGACGCCGAGTCGGCGTTCGAGGCGTGGAAGGAGTGCTCGCGCGGCCGTCCGTGCGACTACAGCGGTCTGACGTACGACCGCCTGCGCGGGCACAGCGGCATCCAGTGGCCGTGCACCGCGGACCACCCCGACGGGACCGAGCGGCTCTACGCCGACGGGAAGTTCTGGAGCGCACCCGAGTACTGCCAGAGCTACGGCCGCGACCTGGTCACCGGCGCGCCGCTCGAGCCGACGGAGTACAAGGCGCTGAACCCCGACGGCAAGGCGATCCTCAAGGCGGCGGAGTACGTGCCGCCGCACGAGATGCCCTCGCAGGAGTACCCGTTCCAGCTCATCACGGGTCGCACGGTGTACCACTTCCACACCCGCACCAAGACGGGCAGGGTCGCGCAGCTCACGGACGCCGCGCCCGACGTGTGGGCGGAGATGTCCGCCCCGGACGCCGACCGGCTCGGCCTCGCTGAGGGCGACCTCGCGGAGCTGACCACCCCGCGCGGGTCCGTGCAGGCACGCGTCCGCGTCTCGGGCATCCGGCCGGGTGTCGTCTTCGTCCCGTTCCACTACGGCTACTGGGACGCGGGCGGCGCCGGGCCGGACGGCGTGGGGCGGGCAGCGAACGAGCTGACCATCACCGACTGGGACCCGGCGTCCAAGCAGCCGATCTTCAAGACCGCGGCGGTCGCCGTGCGCCGGATCGCGCCCGGTGACGGGCCGTCGCCCGCACCCACGACGACGGCGTCCGCGCCCGTGTCCGACGGCGTCGCGCCGACGCGGGGCGGGGCGGCGGCGCAGGCCGACGAGCGGTTCCCCGACGGTCCGGGGGGTCAGGAGGTGGGACGGTGAAGATCGGGCTGGCCCTGGCCGACCTGCACCACGACGAGAGCGAGCTCGCGCGGGACCTGGTCCGGCTCGCGGAGCGGCACCGGGTCAACCACGGGGTCTACCACGTGGCCCGGGACCTGGCCGCGTGGTCGCAGCAGCACGTCCGGGAGCTCGCGTCGGTCGCACACCGCTACGACGAGGACCTCGACCCGGAGCCGCCCGACGAGCAGGGCCTGCTGCGGACGATCCGCGAGAAGAGCGGCGAGCTCGTCGGCCGGAACCGCGCTCCTGCCCTGGTCCTGCTGCGCGACCTGCGCGAGGTCTACACCCGCGCGTGCGGGGTGTCGGTGGACTGGGAGCTCGTGGCGCAGGCGGCCCAGGCCGTCAAGGACACCGGCCTCCTCGACGTCGTGCAGCGGTGCCACCCGCAGACCTTGCGGCAGACCCGCTGGGCCAACGCCATGCTCAAGGAGCTGGCGACACAGGCGCTCGTCTCCTGACCCACGTCACAGGTGCCTTCCGGGCTCAGCGCCGCGTCCGGGTGCCATGACCGGGCTCGTCCGATGCCAGGGCTTCGAGCGCCGCGATGAGCGAACCGGCGTCCCACGGGCCCTCGTGGCGGCGGTCGCCCACGAAGAACGTCGGCGTGGCTCGCGCGCCGCTCTCGCCGGCCGACGCCTTGTCGTCGGCGACCCGACGGGCGAGCGCGTCCTCCTGGAGGTCGCGCAGGAACTGCTCGACGTCGAGGCCCAGGTGAGCCGCGTAGCCGGCGAGATCCTCGAGCTCGAGCTCGTCCTGGTGGGCGAAGAGCGTGTCGTGCATCTCCCAGAACTTCCCCTGCAGCCCGGCCGCCTCGACGGCGAGCGCGGCGAGCTCGGCGTGCTCGTGCACGTCCAGCGGCAGGTGCCGCACGACGTAGCGGAGCCGGTCGCCGAAGTGCTCCCGCACCTGCCGTGTCGCGCCGGTCGCCTTCCCGCAGAACGGGCACTGGTAGTCCAGGTACTCCACGAGAGTGACCTCGGCGTCGACGGGCCCGCTCACGTGGTCCCTGCCGGGGTCGACGGGACGGCTCAGCGTCGTCGGCAGGGCGGCGTCGCGCTGGCCGAGGAACCGTGCCGCGACCCCGAACGCGACGCGTCCGAGCAGGCTCGCCAGGACGACCGACACCAGCACCCCGATGACGGCGTCACGGCGCAACGGACCGTCGTCGAACGCGAGGTGGGCGATGAGCAGCGCCACCGTGAAGCCGATGCCCGACAGTGCGGCACCGCCCAGGACGTGCCCGCCGCCCACGCCCTGCGGGAGCCGCCCGAGGCCCAGCCGCGTCGCGCCCAGCGCACCGGCGGTGATCCCGACGGTCTTGCCGACCACGAGCCCCAGCACGACGCCCCAGGTGACCGGGGAGGTCAGCGCGTCACCGAGGACGCCGCCGCGCAGGTCGATCCCCGCGTTCGCGAACGCGAAGACCGGCACCACGACATAGCTCGTGACGCCGTGCAGCGACGCCTGGAGACGCTCGTTGACGCTGATCGTGCGGGTGAGCTGCGCCTGCGTCCGGCGCTGCATCCCGGGCAGCGGCGACTGCCGGAACACCTGGAACTGCCGCGCCGCCGCCTCCACCTGCCCGCGCACCGGCTCCGCCGCGGGGATCAGCAGCCCCGCGACCATGCCCGCGATCGATGCGTGCAGGCCCGAGTACACCGTCGCCAGCCACGCCACCACGACGAGCGCGACGTACGGTCCCGACCGCCACGTCCCGAGCCGGTCCAGGGCGACGATCCCCACCATCGCCGCGCCCGCGACGAGCAGCGGCCCGACCCTGACGGCGTCCGAGTACGCGACGCCGATGACGCTGACCGCGACGATGTCGTCGACGACCGTGAGCGTCAGCAGGAACACCCGCAGCTGCGTCGAGACGCGCGGCCCGAGCAGCGCGAGCATGCCCAGCAGGAACGCGGTGTCGGTGCCGATCACCACGCCCCAGCCGCGCGCCGCCTCACCGGAGGGGTTGACGGCGAGGTAGAGGAGCGCCGGGACGACCATCCCACCCACGCCCGCCGCGAGCGGCACCGTGACCCGACGACGGTCCCGCAGCTCGCCGACCGCGAGCTCCCTGCGCACCTCCAGCCCGACGAGGAAGAAGAACGCGACCATCAGACCGTCGCTCACCCACCCGTGCAGGCTCAGGTCCAGCCCGTACCCACCGAGCTGCACGACGAACGGCGTCTCCCACAGGCGCGTGTACGCCTCCGACCACGGGGAGCTCGCCCACGCGAGCGCGAGCACGGTCGCGACCACCAGGAGCCCGGCGCTGCCCGCCTCGGTCCGCATGAACCCGCGCAGGGCGGCACCACCCTGCCCGGAGAACTCCTCGTCACGCCGGCTGCGGGTTCGGTCGACGGCCACCTCACGAGAGTAGGGCGGCATCGGCGCTCGCGGGCCGGTTACCCCTCGATCCGGAAGCTCGTCTCACCACGTGGCGGGAGGTCGGTGACGTCCACCCGTGCGACGTGCGCCGCGGCCGGCCCGTCCGCGAGGAGCTCCAGGGCGGCGGCCACGTCCGCCTCGTCGCCCTCGAGCACCGCCTCGACCGACCCGTCGGGCAGGTTGCGCACGTGGCCGCCGACGCCGAGGCGGCGGGCCATGGCGGCCGTCGAGTACCGGAACCCGACGCCCTGCACCCGGCCGCTGACGACGGCACGCACCCGCCTGGTCATGGGCAGCACGCTAGCCGCCGCACCTCACGCGGCCCAGAGCCCACGGCGGACCAGGACGTCCTTGAGCAGGTCCGCGCGGTCCGTGACGATGCCGTCGACGCCGAGGTCGACCAGATGCTCCATCGCGGCCGTCGTGTTGGGCGTCCAGACGTGCACCCTGCGTCCGGCGGCGTGCGCCGCCGCGACGGTGCGCGCGTCCACGACGGTGACGCGAGCAGGGCCGGCCCGGTGCGCTTCGGGGACCTGCAGGGCGTCGACGTCGCGCAGCGCGCGGGCGGTGAGCGCGGGGATGCGCAGCCGCGCCCCGGCGAGGAACCCGACGACCTCGGACGTCCCCGCGCTCGTCGCCACCGGCTTGGACAGCTTCGCGAGCGTCGCCCTGCGTCGCGTGGTCGAGAACGACGTGACGCAGACCCGGTCGTGCGAGGCCGTGCGCTCGATCGCGCGCGCCACCGGTTCGACGCCCGACGCGGCCTTCACGTCGATGTTGACGAACAGCCCCGGCCACGTGCCCAGCACGTCTTCCAGGGCGGGAACGGGCTCGACCCCGCCGATGCGCGCCTTCTTCACGACCGCCCACGGCAGGTCGGCGACGAGCCCGTGCGCGTCCGTCGTGCGGTCCAGCGACTCGTCGTGCAGAGCGACCGCCACGCCGTCGGACGTGCCGTGCGCGTCCGTCTCCACATACCGGAAGCCGAGCGCGACGGCCGCGCCGAACGCCGCGAGCGAGTTCTCCAGCCCGGAGTCGACCCCGCCCTGACGGGCGAACCCGCGATGTGCGAGCGCGGCGACGCCCCGCCGCCCGTCGGGCAGCGTCGTGTCGAAGTAGGGGTGCACCGTGGCGTCAGTCACCCGAGCACCGTAGCGAGCCACGCCATGACCGACTCGAGATACGCCTTGCGCGGGCCCTCCGCCGAGAGAGACAGGTCGTGCACACCGCCCTCGAAACGCTCGATCGTCACCGAGCGCCCGAGATGCGGCGCGCGTGCCGTGATGAGGTCGACGTCCAGCACGGTGTCCGTCGACGAGACAAGCGGGTTGTCCGGCCCGTCCTTGCTCGACGCGCCTGACCCCGCGACGAGCACCGGGCACGCGATCGCGAGCCCGCGTGCCACCCGCGCCTGCGCGCGTCGCACCGCCCGCAGCCAGCCCGCCCGTGCGGGCAGCCCCTCCGGCCGCTTGAGCGTCGTGTCGAAGTCCCACTGGGTCGCCAGCGCCGTCGCGTACCACGACGGGTGGTGCGACAACGGCGTCAGCGGCCGCAGCGGACCCACCCGGTCCAGCACCCGGGTGCCGATCGCTTTCGCGAACGCCGACCCCGGCAGCTCCAGGAACGGCGAGTCCAGCACCAGGGCGTCCGGCCCGGCGTCGACCCCGGTCTCGTGCCGGTGCGCGTGCGCCCACAGCGAGGCCGTCAGGCCGCCCGTCGAGTGCGCGTGCACCACGAGCGGCACGTCCGGGTGCAGCGACCGCAGCGCGTGCGCAGCCCGGGCGATGTCGGCCCCCTGGTCGCGGAGGTCCTCGACGTAGTGCGGCACCTGGTCGGGGCGCAAGGACCGCCCGGCGGCGCGCAGGTCCACCGCGTAGAAAACGTACCCCGCGTCCGCGAACGCCTCCGCGAGGTGCGCCTGGAAGAAGTAGTCGTTGTACCCGTGCACGTGCAGCACCACGCCCCGGGGAGGACGACGCCGCCCGAACCGTGAGGCGGGGCGCACGTCACGACGCCGCACCAGCGTCGCCTCACCCAGCGCGGCCTGCTCGAACGGGTCGCCCAGCAACGAGTCGGGACGCCAGTCCAGCCGCACGGCCGAGGGTGAGGTCTTCGCCACGAGCGGATCGTATGCTGCACCACCGCCGACGCGCGGCGACAAGACACATCTGTCGGAAACGCACACCCGTCGTGCAGACTGCGCGCATGAGCGACCTGACGCCGACGACGCCGACGCCGTCCGGCACCCCCGTCCCGAAGCTGAGCGACCCGCCCGTGAGCGGCCTCGAGCTGCACTTCGGGGAGACCATCGAGCCGAAGCGCGTGCGGGCGTGGGCGATGTGGGACTGGGCCACCCAGCCCTTCAACTCCGTCATCATCACGTTCGTCTTCACGGCGCTGTACCTGACGACCGACGCGTTCCTCGAGCCGTCCGTCGCGGCGCTCGCGGACGACGACCCGGTCAAGGAGCGCGCCCTGGCGGGGCTGACCAGCGGACTCGGCCTGTGGGTCACGATCGGCGGCATCCTCATCGCGGTCCTCGCGCCGGTCCTGGGTCAGCGCGCCGACGTCGCGGGCAGCCGCAAGAAGTGGCTCGGCGGGGCCACGATCGGCCTCGTCGCCTGCATGTTCGCGCTCTTCTTCGTCCGGGCCGACCCGGCGTACTTCGTGCTCGGCGCCGTCCTCATCGCCATCGGGTCCGTCCTCAGCGAGATCGCGGGCGTCAACTACAACGCGATGATCGTGCAGGTCTCGACGCCGGCCACCGTCGGGCGCGTCTCCGGACTGGGCTGGGGGCTGGGGTACGTCGGCGGCATCGTCGCGCTCGTCATCGTCGTCGTCCTGAACACGTTCGACTGGTTCGGCATGGATACGTCGGACGGCATGGCGTACCGCCTGATCGCGGTCGGGTGTGCGGTGTGGGCCATCGTGTTCGGCTGGCCGATCTTCAAGTACGTCCCGGAGGCTCCCCCCGCCGTCGAGCGGCCCAAGGTCGGGTTCTTCGCGTCGTACGTGGTGCTGTGGCACGACATCGTCGAGCTCTTCCGTCGCTCGCGCACCACGTTCTGGTTCCTGCTCTCGTCGGCCGTCTACCGCGACGGACTCGCGGGCGTCTTCACGTTCGGCGCGATCATCGCCTCGGTGTCCTTCCGCTTCAGCGCGCAGGAGGTCATCATCTTCGGCATCGCCGCGAACCTGGTGGCCGGCGTCAGCACGATCTTCGTGGGGCGTCTCGACGACCGGCTCGGCGCGCGCCGGGTCATCATCGGGGCGCTGGGCGCCCTGGTCGTGACGGGTCTGGTGGTCGTGCTCTTCCACGGGCAGGGCAAGCTCGTCTTCTGGATCGGTGGCCTGGCCCTGTGCTGCACCGTCGGCCCGGCCCAGGCCGCGTCGCGGTCGTTCCTCGCGCGCGTGACGCCCAAGGGGCTCGAGAGCGAGATCTTCGGCCTCTACGCCTTCACGGG
>CBINDH010000041.1:0-13127 GCA_966249365.1 uncultured Xylanimonas sp.
GCGGAGCCGTCGAGCGCGCCGTCCTGCGCGCCCGAGAGGTCGAGGAGCTCGTCCTCGACGCCGGTGACCTTGCGACCCGACGTGACGAGGTGCCGGCGACGGCGCACGCCGGCCGGGCGCAGCGCGGTGGCGCGGTAGAACGCCTCGGCCGCCGGGGCGCGCCAGTCGGTCAGCATCGAGCGCTGCTCGTCGTCGGTCAGGCCGATGCGGCCGACGTAGCGGACGGTGCCTTCGTCCAGGTCGAGCCGCCCGAACGCCAGGCGGTCCTCGACGGCGTCGAGCTGGGCCGTGCGGTCCTCGTAGAGGGTGGCGAACGCGTCGCGTTCGGAGCGGTTCTGCGGCGAGCCCGACGGTCCTTCGCGCCGGACGGCGCGCAGCCGGTCGCGCGCCCGCGCCCGCAGCTCGTCGAGGCGGGCATAGAGCTCGTCGACGACGGCCTGCTCGTGCGCCAGCTCGTCCTGCCTACCCGCCACCGGTCCTCCCAGCACCTCGTCGACGCGTGACCCTTCCCCAACGGGTCGGCCGACCATTATTCCCGACGGCGCACCCACCGGGTGCCGCCGACCGCGCGGAACGCCGCATGACGGACCCGGGACGACACGCGCCGAGAGCCTGCCGCGCGCGGCGTACCGCGGTTTACGATCCCTGGCATGGTCAGCGGCGGGACGGAACCGGGGGCGCCTGTCGTGCTGCTCGTCGAGGACGACGACGGCGACGCCTTGCTGGTGTCCGAGCTCCTCGCCGACGCGGCCATCGCGGTCGACCTGCGCCGCGCCCGTTCGGTCGAGGAGGCCGAGGCGGAGCTCGCGCGCGACGACGCCGTCGAGTGCCTTCTGGTCGACCTCGGGCTGCCCGACGCGGCGGGGCTCGACGCCGTCGAGCGGTTGCGGTCGCTGGGCGCCACGCGGCTGGACCCGCCGGCCCTCGTCGTCCTGACCGGCAACGCCGACGGCGACCAGGGCGTGCACGCCGTCGCCGCCGGCGCGGACGACTACCTGGTCAAGGGCGAGACGGACCCCGCCCTGCTGGGCCGTTCGCTGCGCTACGCCCTGCAGCGCCGCCACGCCGTCACGCAGCGCCGTGCGCTGTTCCGCAGCGAGGTCCGCGCGGCGGAGACCGCGCGCCTCGAGCGGGCGCTCCTGCCGACGCCTCTCGTGGCGGACGAGCACGTCTCGGTCATGGTCGGGTACCTGCCGGGCCGGGACGGCCTGCTGGGCGGTGACTTCTTCGACACCGTGGAGCGGACGGACGGCACGGTGTTCTCGGTGATCGGCGACGTCGCGGGGCACGGCCCCGACGAGGCGGCGCTGGGCGCCACGTTGCGGACGGCGTGGCGCACGCTCGTGCTCACCGACACCCCGGCGGACCGGATCCTGCCGTTGCTCGAGCGCGTGCTGCTGGCCGAGCGTCCCACCGCCGACGTGTTCGTCACGCTGTGCCTCGTGGTCGTCGATCCGGCGCGCACCGCGGTGGACGTCTACCTCGCCGGGCACCCGTCGCCGTTGCTGGTCACCGGCCCCGTCGGTGACGTGCACTGCGCCGTGCTCGAGCCGTGCGCCCGCGGGCGCGCGCTCGGCATCCCGGTCGAGGGCGGCTGGGTGGCCGAGCACGTCGAGCTGGGCGGGCCGTTCTCCGTGGTCCTGTACACGGACGGCCTGATCGAGGCGGAGGTGACGCCCGAGGCCGCCGCGGTCCGCCCGCGCCGCGGCCTGCCCCGGCTCGGGGTCGGCGGGCTGTGCCGCGTGTTCGAGCAGGAGGTCGCGGGCGAGTTCCCCGGCCTCGTCGAACGTGTCCTGCGCCGGGTGCGCGACCTGCACGGCGGCCCGCTCGTCGACGACGCCGCGGTCCTCGCGGTGGGCTGGACCGCCGACGAGATGATCGCCGGGGTGCGCACCTCGACCCTCGCGGACTCGATCGAGTGGGCCCGATGACCTCGACGCAGGACGGGCCGCCCGCGCGGGGCGGGGACGTGCCGCGGGGCTGGTCGCTGCGTGGCAGGCTCGCGGGGCTCCTGACGTTCAGTGCCTTCCTGCTGCGGGTGGGGTACGGGTTCGCGGTGGTCGTGCTGCGGCGGTCCGACAGGTTGCTCGACGGGTTCGTGCCTGACCCCGGCGACGTGGAGCAGCGCCTGAACTACGACAGCGCGCGCGACGGGTTCGAGCTGCTGACGATCGTGCTGGTCGTGCTCGCCGTCGTCGCGGTCGTGCTCGGCACGCTGGTGTGGAGGTCGCTCGAGCGCGACGTGCTCCGGCCGATCGCGAGGCTGGCGGAGACGGCGCGCGCGGCCGCCGAGGGTGACCTGGATCGCGAGATCCCGCGGCTCGGGGTCGGCGAGATCGCGGACCTCGCCGACGACGTCGAGCACATGCGCGCCGAGCTTGCGCGGCAGCTCGAAGAGCTCCGGGCCTCCCACGCCGAGACCGCCGAGGCGCACGAGCAGCTCACCGCGCAGGCGGCCGAGCTCGAACGCTCCAACCGCGACCTGGAGCAGTTCGCCTACGTCGCTTCGCACGACCTGCAGGAGCCGCTGCGCAAGGTCGCGAGCTTCACCCAGCTCCTCGGCAAGCGGTACCGCGGCCAGCTCGACGAGAAGGCCGACCAGTACATCGACTTCGCGGTCGACGGCGCCAAGCGCATGCAAAGGCTCATCCAGGACCTGCTGGTGTTCTCGCGGGTGGGGCGCGCCGAGGTGCGCGAAGTGGACGTCAACCTCGACGCGCTGCTGCGCGAGGTGCTCGCGGACCTGGCCGAGCGCATCGCGGCCGCTGAGGCGACGGTCACGCACGACGAGCTCCCGGTGGTCAAGGGCGACCCGACGCTGCTGCGGCTGGTGCTCACGAACGTCGTGGGCAACGCCCTGAAGTTCCGCAAGCCGGACGTACCGGCCCGCGTGCACATCGGTGCGCGTGACACGGGCGCCGCGTGGCACATGAGCGTCACCGACAACGGGATCGGCATCGACCCGCAGTACTCCGAACGCGTGTTCGTCATCTTCCAGCGCCTGCACCCCAAGGAGGTCTACCCGGGCACCGGCATCGGCCTGGCTCTCGTGCAGCGGATCGTCGAGTACCACGGCGGCCGCGCCTGGGTCGCGCCGGCGCCCAACGGCCCCGGCACCACGGTGGCGTGGACCCTGCCGCACCACCGTCCGGTGAGACGCACCGTGGCGGAGCCGGACGGCGGCGGCAGCATCCGTTAGTCTCTGTCGCGAACGCTCTGACGAGCGGTGATGCTCGCCGCTCCGGGAAGGGGCAGGAAGGGCGTGACCGTGGTGGGACAGGACGGCGAGCAGCCGGTCGTGCAGGTGCTGCTGGTGGAGGACGACCCTGGCGACGTCCTCATGACGCGCGAGGCTCTTGACGACCATCACGTGCCGAACCATCTCCATGTCGTGCCCGACGGCGTCGCCGCGCTCGACTTCCTGCGCAAGAACGGGGCGTACTCGGACGCGCCGACCCCGGACCTCGTCCTGCTGGACCTCAACCTCCCGCGCATGCACGGCCATGAGGTGCTCGCTGCGGTCAAGAACGACCCGGTGCTGGCGCGCATCCCGGTCATCGTGCTCACGACGTCGGACGCCGAGGACGACATCATCGCGTCGTACTCGCTGCACGCGAACGCGTACGTGACCAAGCCGGTGGACTTCGACCACTTCGTCGACGTCGTCCGCAAGATCGACGACTTCTTCGTCTCCGTGGTGCGGCTCCCGCGGCGCTGAGGCGAGCGGGAAGCATCTGGCGCTCCGCCGGGTTGTTGCGGAAGGACGACGGCGAGGGGCGCCGCCCGACGGAGGAGGAAGAGTGCTGGACCCGCAGGGCATCGTGACCGTGGACGAGGCGGCGGTGGCCGCCACGCTCGGCCCGATCCTGGAGGCCGACGGCGGAGGGCCCGTGCTGCTGCACGCCCTGCGCGGGTTCGTCGACGCGGGCAGCGCGGGGGAGATCGCAGCCGAGCACATCGTCTCCGAGCTCCCGACGACGCGGCTCGTGACGTTCGACGTCGACCAGCTTCTCGACTACCGCTCGAAGCGGTCCTTCATGACGTTCGAGTCCGACCGCTGGACGGCCTACGACGAGCCGTTCCTCGCGATCGACCACGTGCGCGACGCCGACGGCACGGGGTTCCTGCTGCTGCACGGCAGCGAGCCCGACCTCCAGTGGGAGCGCGTGATCACGGCCGTGCGCGGCCTGGTCGAGCGGTTCCGCGTGTCGCTGACGGTGGGCTTCCACGGCGTGCCTATGGGCGTGCCGCACACGCGGCCCCTGACGCTCACCGCGCACGGGACGCGTGCGGGGCTGACGGAGGACTACACGTCGTTCTTCGGGACGGTCAAGGTGCCGAGCTCGATCTCGGCGCTGCTCGAGTACCGGCTGGGCGAGGCGGGGCACGACGCCCTCGGGTTCGTGGTGCACGTCCCGCACTACCTCGCGCAGTCGCAGTTCACGCCGGCCGCCGTCGTCGCGCTGCAGCACGTGGAGCGGGCGACCGGGCTCGACCTGGTCACGGGCCGCCTGGCGGAGGCCGCGGCGGACGCGACGATCGAGGTCGAGCGACAGGTCGCGGAGTCGGGCGAGGTGCTTGCCGTGGTCCGTGCGCTGGAGGAGCAGTACGACCGGTTCACGAACCGGATGGGCCGCCCGAGCCTGCTCGCGGAGGCGGCGCCGATCCCGACGGCCGACGAGCTGGCGGCCGAGTTCGAGCGCTACCTGCAGCAGCAGGACGACGACTGAGAGCATCCGCGGCGTCGACTGCTTCGCGAGACACGTGTGGAGAAGTCGTGACGGCTCGGGGTGTGACGTGCAACACTCTGGTCCGATGACGGATCACCAGATCCGCCTGATGGCTGCACGGAAGGTCGTAGGACAGCATGGCGCAGGGTTCTGTGAAGTGGTTCAACGCCGAGAAGGGCTACGGGTTCATCGCCCAGGACGGCGGCGGCGCCGACGTCTTCGTCCACTACTCGGCGATCCAGTCGAACGGGTACCGCACGCTCGAGGAGGCGCAGCGGGTCGAGTTCGAGATCACGCAGGGCCCCAAGGGCCCCCAGGCGGAGCAGGTCGTCCCGCTCTGAGATGCAGTGGTTCGGTGGCCCGGCCTCGCTGAGGGGCCGGGCCACAGCCGTGCCCGGGGTCAGTACGGGCGGGCCGTGCCCACGAAGCGGGTGAGGTCCTCGCCGGTCACGACGTGCGCGGGCACGGGCAGGGCGCGCAGGGCGCGAGCGAGGGCAGCCGACCGGAGGTCGGGCGCCGTGCCCTCGTCGTCCTCCGCGACCGCGCGGACCGCGGCGAGCACGAGGTTGCCGTAGCGGCGGCCCTTGAGGATCCCCGGCTCCGCGACGAGGGCGAGCCGTCCCTCGGCGACGGCGTCGGGCCCGAAGGCCGCGGCGAGCGTCGCGAGCTCGCGGCGCGCCCGGTCGAGCGGCGGCCTGTCGGCGCAGTTGACCAGGTACAGCCCGCCGGGGCGCAGCGCGGCGGCCACCTGTTGGGCCAGGGGCAGCGTCACGAGGTGCGCGGGCGTCGAGTCCCCGGCGAAGACGTCGCGGACGACGACGTCGTACGACGCCGGGTGGGCCGTCGCGACGGCGGACGCGGCGTCCTCGGCGCGCAGCCGGAGGCGCGGCGCGCGGGGCAGGTCGAACCACTCGCGGACGAGCTGCACGAGCCGCGCGTCGATGTCGACGGCGAGCTGCCGGGATCCGGGGCGCTCCGCGTCCCACGAGCGTGCGAGCGCGCATCCCGCGGCGCCGAGGTGCAGGGCGCGCAGCGGGCCCGCGGTCGCTGCCGCGACGACGGCGTCCATCTGCTGCATGTACTCGAACGCGAGGAAGCCGGGGTCGCCGAGATCGAGGTAGGAGCTCGGGACGCCGTTGACCTGCAGCGTGACGCGCGACGAGTGGTCCGGGTCGGGCACGACCTCGGCGGTGCCGGTGTCGATGGCGACGGGCCCGGCGGGGAGTGTCGGTGGCTCGGCGGAGGATGGTGAGCGCTTCGAGGAGCGCACGCTGCGGCGGGCCATGGGCGCGAGTCTACGGCCGCCACGGTTGACGCGAGTCGAACACATGTTCGATCATGGGGATGCGGGCGGACCCCGCGGACGGGAGGTGCGAGATGACTCTCAAGCACACGGCGCGGCGCCGCACGGCGTCGGCTGCGCTGGCAGCCCCGCCCGCCGCGGACCTGCCGGCCGTGGTCGTCCCGGTGGCCGTGAAGCGGCTGCTCGCCCGGGCGGATGCGGAGCTCGCGGAGGCCGCGGGCTCGGCCGACCCGGCCGACAAGTTCCTGCACGCCCACCTGGCCGCCCTGCGCAGCGCGGCCGCCGTCGTCGAGCTGCGCGGGCGCCCCGGGCCGCGCTCCGGCGCCCGGACGGTGTGGGAGATGCTCGCCAAGGTCGAGCCGGGGCTGGCCGCCTGGTCGGTCTACTTCGCCTCCGGCGCGCGGCTGCGCGCGGCGGTGGACGCGGGGCACGGTGAGGCCGTGGAGCCGGCACGCGCCGCCGAGCTGGTCGCGTGCGCCGAGGACTTCCGCGACGAGGTCGCGATGCTGGTCGACCCGGACGCGGGGTTCTCGCGCCCGCTGCGCTGGGCGGCCGCGACGGCCGCCTCGTGATCCGGCGATGAGCGCGCGGGGCGAGCGCCGAGCGAAGCGAGGACGGACATGAGCAAGGCGCCGCGGTCGGCGACCGCGAACCGCGACTGGGGTTCCGACGAGTCGGGCACGTCGATCATGCACGTCGACATGGACGCGTTCTTCGCGATGTGCGAGCTCGCTCGGAGGCCCGAGCTGCGCGGCCTGCCGGTCATCGTCGGTGGGCGGGGCCGGGGCGTGGTCCTCGCCGCGACGTACGAGGCGCGCGCGTTCGGCGTGCGGTCCGCGATGCCCATGACGGCGGCGATGCGGCTGTGCCCGCAAGCGGTCATCGTGCCGCCCGACCACCGCCGCTACACCGACGTGTCGCGCTCGGTCATGGCGACGATGGCCGAGATCACCCCGATCGTCGAGCAGATCAGCATCGACGAGGCGTTCATGGACGTCTCCGGGGCGCGGCGCCGGCTCGGGCCGCCGACGGCGATCGGCGCGCGGCTGCGCGCGCACGTGCAGGCGGTGCACGGGGTGACGTGCTCGGTGGGGATCGCCAAGAACAAGTTCCTCGCGAAGCTCGCCTCGACGCACGCCAAGCCCGACGGCATGCTGCTCGTCCCGCAGGAGGCGTCGGTGCCGTTCCTGCGCACGCTCCCCGTGGGCGCGCTGTGGGGCGTGGGGGAGAAGACGGAGGCGATGCTCGCCCGGTGGGGGATCACGACCGTGGCCGAGCTCGCCGACACCGACGTGCCGACGCTGCAGGCCGTGGTCGGCCGGGTGCACGGCGCACACCTGCACGACCTCGCCTGGGGGCGTGACCCGCGTCCCGTCGTCCCGACCAACCGTGAGCGCTCGATCGGCAACGAGACCACGTTCGGCTCGGACCAGCACGACCTCACGGCCGTCGAGGCGCGCCTCCTGGAGCTGTGCGACAAGGTCGCGGCGCGCTGCCGCGAGGCGGGCGTCGTGACGCGGACGGTCGCTCTCAAGGTGCGCACCAGCGACTTCCGTACCCTGACGCGGTCGCGCACGCTCGACGGGCCGACCGACGTCGCTCGGGACCTGTACCGCGTGGCCCGCGAGCTGCTCGCATCCGTCGACCTGCGGGGGCTGCCCGTGCGCCTGGTCGGCGTGCGCGCCGAGAACCTGCAGGACCGCGCCGGGTTCGCAGAGCAGCTCACCCTCGACGAGGCGAGCGCCGAGAAGCCCTCGGCGCGGCGCGAGGCCGAGCTCGCCCTCGACGCCGTGCGGGAGCGGTTCGGCTCCAGCGCGATCGGGCTCGGGGCGGGCGGTCTGGCCGCGGCGAAGCAGCGCGCGTTCGAGGACGCCGACCGGCTGCGCGACTCGCGGCACGCGCACGCGGGGTAGGGCGGGCGCGGTGCGATCGTCCTGACTACCCCTTCACCGAAGAGCGGGCCTATCCTGGTGCAAGGAAGAACTTCACCAGACGAGGGGGTCTCGATGCCTCTGTCCGAGTACGAGCAGCGTGTGCTGGAGCAGATGGAGCGCGCGCTGACGAGTGACGACCCTCGTCTCGCCAGCACTCTCCAGTCGTCCGGGCGTCGACCCGTCGTGCGATATGTCGTGGCCGGTGTCGGGCTCGCCGTCGGCCTGCTCGTGCTCGTGCTGGGCGCGGCCAGCTCGAACGCGTGGCTCGGGGTCATCGGTTTCGCCGTGATGTTCGCGGCCGTGGGCTGGGCGTTCGCCTTCGCCCCCCGCAAGAAGGGCCCCGAGGGTGTCGTGGGGCCTGACGGCAAGGTCGGCGTCCGTCCTCCCGGCAAGGCCAAGGGCGCCCCGGGTGGCTCGACCTTCATGTCGCGCCTCGAGGCGCGTGGGGACCGCCGGCGCGAGCAGGGGCGCTGACCCGCCGCCGCACGAGAAGCGCCCCGCCTCAGGCGGGGCGCTCGTCGTTGTGCGACCTGCGACGCGCGGTGCCGACCGGCGTCTAGCGCGCCGCGCCCACCCGTGAGCGAGCCGCGTCGCGACCCGCGACCGTCAGCCCGGAGGTCACCTGACGCGTGAGGTGAGCGAGCCGTTCGAGCCGCTCCGCCCGCTCGTCGTCGTCGGGCTCCACGGGGGCGGCGTACCGCTCGGTCTCGAGCTCGCGTGCCAACGCCGAGATCCCGTCGCGCACGGCCCACGGGAGCTCGGAGCCGGTGTGCTCCTCCCACCCGACCGCGGCCTCGCGCGCGGCTCGTCGCGGCGTCGTCGCCACGGGCAGCGTGACACCGGTCGTGGTCAGCGTGCCGACCACCCGGGACCAGGCCTCCTCCGCGTCCCTGGGCGGTCGCGTCGACCGTCGGCGCAGCACCAGCAGGGTGAGCCCGCCCGCGAGGATCAGGAGCGCCCCTCCCGCGACGAGCCACCGCCGGGTCACGCCGTCGTCGCGCGGTACGCCGACACCGGCGGTCGGGGAGACGGACGGGACGAGCGCCGGCCCGGTGGCGCCGGGGAGCTGCAGCTCGTCGTTGGCCGTCGGCGTCACCACGGGGACCGGCCCGCCGGCCAGCGGGCTGGCATAGGGCGGGACCGCACCCGTCTGGACCGCGGGCGTCGGTTCGAAGCGCACCCAGCCGCTGCCCTCGAAGTACAGCTCGGGCCAGGCGTGCGAGTCGCGGCCCGTGACCGTCCACACCGTGGTGTCCCCGCGGTCCGGCTCGCCGGGCAGGTACCCGACGCCGAGCCGCGCCGGGATGCCGAGGGTGCGCGCGAGCACCATCATCGTCGAGGCGAACTGCACGCAGTAGCCCTGCCGCTGCTCGAGGAAGTCCCACACGGAGTCGCCCGTGCGGCTGGGCAGGACGTGCGGGTCGTAGGTGAAGAGTGACGGCGAGCGCAGGTACGTCTGGAGCGCCACGGCGCGGTCGTAGTCCGTGGCGGCGGCGCCGACGACCTCGCGAGCGAGCGCGGCGATGTCCTCCGCGTGCTCCGTGCGCGGGACCTCGAGGTAGACGCCGTCGACCTCGCCGGCCGGCTCGGGGGCCGCGCGCAGGATCTCGGGCGTCAGGGCGCGCCGGTGCACGGTCATCGTGTACGTGTCGCCCTCCTGCGTCGCCGTGTCCCCGACGACCTCGTCGCGTTCGGCCAGGAAGCGCCAGCCGCTTCCGGCGTCGGACACCGAGCGCGGCTCCGTCGCGAGGGGCAGGCGCGCCTCGCGCATCGTGCCGACGGTCAGCTCGACGGTGATCGGGTCTCCCATCAGCGCGGGCTGGGAGGGGAAGAGCACGTCGTCCGGTCCGAACTCGTCGCCGCTGCCGGGGCGTCCACCGTCCCAGTAGCGCCCGTCGAACGAGGAGAGGGTCAGCAGGCGCAGCGGCCCGACGTCCGCACCGGTCGAGGTGGTGTAGGTGAGCACGGTCGCGCCGGACCGGCTGCTCAGCGACCGGTACATGTCGAGGTCGTCGGCGAGGCGCCCCGTCCCGGCCGGCGTGGTGAACAGGCCGGTCCAGCCGCCGACGGAGCCCTGCAGCCCGGCCGCGGCCGTCGCCGTGACGAGTGCGACCGCGGTGATGCCCGCCGCCGTCGCGACGGTGCGCACCGTGCGACGCTGCTCGGCGCGCCGCACCTGGGGGCCGACGGCCGGGTCCCGCTGGGCGCGGCGCGCGACCGCCGTCGCGTCGAGCGTGAGGCCCAGCAGGAGCGCGACGACGGTGACGGCGAAGCTCGTCCACGGCACCGTGTACATCAGCACGAGCGGCGGGAACCACAGCAGCAGCACGGCGCCCGACGCCAGGAGCGGCCGCCGCAGCCCCGCGGCGAACCCGTCGGCGAGCAGCAGCACGGCCAGCGTCCCGCCGACGCACAGCAGCACGACCGGCGGGGTCCCTGCGACGGGCGCGACCTCCGAGCGCACGATCTCGCCGGCGAGCCCGAGCTGGTCGACCAGCCGCCCGACCGACGACGGGCCGACCAGCCAGTCGGTCGTGCCGCCGAGCCCGCCGAACCGGGCCAGCAGGTACCACAGGGCGACGACGGTTCCGGCGGCCGTGGGCCACGCGGACGACGTGCCGCCGTCGTCCGCGGCGAGCCGGTGGACGGTCGCGCCGGCCCGCGCAGCGGCGGCGACGCGCGCGCGGCGGCCACCGATGAGGCCGCGGGTGATCGCCAGGGTCGCGCCGACGAGGAGCACGCCGGTGATCCCGGTCGCCGGCCACGGCGGCAGCACGACGCTGCGCAGCGCCAGCATGGAGGCGATCACCGCGACGACCACGAGCGCGGTCGCCACGGCGAGGCGGGTGGTCGCTGGAGTGCGTGCCGGGATCATGCGGCACGCTCCGCGAGCGCGGCCCAGGCCTGGTCGTGGGGGGTACGGGGCGCGGCGGTCGCCACGCGCCACCCGGCGGCGCGCAGGGTCGAGACGGTCGACACCGTGTCTCTGGGCACGCGGCTGACGACCAGGGCCCAGCACGAGGCGGACTCGGTGGACAGGACGGAGAGCTCGCGCAGCACCGCCTCGCCCTGGGGCTGGATCACCGCGACGACGACCTCGTCGGGGGTGCGGTCGAGCCGCAGCGCCTTCGCCGCCGCGACGAACGCCGCGTCGGCCTCGGCCGTGCCACGGTGGCCCTCGATGTCGATCGTGGAGTCAAGCACGGCCATCCGGCCGGACCCCGCGCCGGTGACGAACGCCGGGCTCTCGCCGAGGGCGTCGCGCGAGGTCGCCACGAGCCGGACCGGATGACCGGCGTCGAGGAACGAGCAGGCGAGCGAGGCGGCGTGCTCGACGGCCCACTCGCCGTCGGCGAGCAGCGGTCCGGCGAGGGCGCGCTGGTCGCCGGGCGCCGGCAGGAGCCCGCGGTCGAGCAGGACGGTGATGGGGCGGACCCCGGCGGCCTCGTCGGTGCGGACCATGAGGCGGCCCTGCCGTGCCGCGGTGGGCCAGTGGACGCGTCGCGGGTCGTCGCCGGGCACGTACTCGCGCAGGACCGCGTCGTCGGGTGCCGTGAGGCGGGCCCCGGTGCCGCCGTGCTCGAGCTCGCCCAGCAGCCCGGTGCGGGCGGAGAGCTCGACCGTGCGCGGCCACACGGACACGAGCGTGGCCGCGCCGAGCGGCTGGGTGGTGCGTACGAGGCCGAACGCGTCCGACCGCGTGGTCAGCAGCGGCCCGAGCGACCAGCGGCCGCGCCGGCTGGGCTCGATGCCGTAGCGGACCTCGATGCGGTCGGGCTGGGCGGTGACGCGGGCGCGGACGCCGTGGTGGCCCGCGAGCTCGTGCGCAGCCTGCTCCGACAGGCGGATGCGCGCGAGCCGTTCGAAGGCGACGGGCGACGGTCGCGCGGGCCCGACGACGAGATGCGTCGAGGCCTGCTCGCCGCGCACCACCGGGTCGGGGACGACGCGCCGGTCGACCCTCAGGGCGCCGCGCCCCACGTCGAGCCGCTGGAGCCCCTGCGCGACCCAGGCGACCGCGACCGCGACGACCGCGGCGGCGCCGAGCCCGACGACGTCGGGCAGGCCCAGCCCGAGCCCGGCGACCACGAGCGCGGCGCCCGAGGCGGCGAGCGCGAGCCCTCGTCGCGTCGGGCGGACCCGCGCGATGCGGCGCAGGGCGTCGCGCATCAGCGCATACCCGCGGCCGCCGCCGGGACGGGCGTGCGTTCGACGATCTGCTGGACGACGTCCTGCGTGGTCGTCCCGGCCAGGCGCGCCTCGGTCGTCAGGATCAGGCGGTGCGCGACGACGGGGACGGCGAGCTGCTGGACGTCGTCGGGAAGCACGTGGCGCCGACCGTCCATCGCGGCGCTGGCCTTGGCGACCTTGAGGAGCTGGAGCGACGCGCGCGGCGACGCGCCGAGCCGCAGCGCCGGGTGACGCCGTGAGGCGCCGACGAGGTCGAGGACGTACTGCTTGACCGCCGGCGAGGCGTGCACGTGCCGGACGAGGTCGGCGAGGCGCAGCATCGCTGCCCCGGTCGTGACGGGGGAGAGGTGGGCCAGCGGGGACGACGCCTCCTGCCGGTCGAGCATCAGCATCTCGGCGTCCACCTCGGGGTAGCCGACCGTCAGCCGTGCCATGAAGCGGTCGCGCTGCGCCTCGGGCAGGGGGTAGGTGCCCTCCATCTCGACGGGGTTCTGCGTCGCGACGACGAGGAACGGGCGGGGGAGCCGGTGCGTGGTGCCGTCGACCGTCGTCTGGCCCTCCTCCATGCACTCCAGCAGCGCCGACTGCGTCTTGGGCGAGGCCCGGTTGATCTCGTCGCCGATGACGATGTTGTTGAACACGGGCCCGGGACGGAACTCGAACTCGTGGGTCTGGGTGCGGAAGATGTTGACGCCCGTCAGGTCGCTCGGCAGCAGGTCGGGCGTGAACTGGATGCGCCCGACGTGGCAGTCGATCGAGCGGGCGAGCGCCTTGGCGAGCGTCGTCTTGCCGACGCCGGGCACGTCCTCGATGAGCAGGTGGCCCTCGGCGAGCAGGACCGCGACGGTCAGCCACGCCAGGGCGGGGCGGCCAGAGACGACCGACTCCACCGCCTCGCGGACACGGGTGGTCACCTCGACCAGCTCGTCGATCCCGTCGTGGAGGGCCTGCGCGTCGGGTACCTCGTCG